>JBOFFD010000220.1:0-16637 GCA_051648425.1 Planctomycetia bacterium | reverse complement strand
GTCCGCCGTCCAACGTCGACATGGCGAAGACGGCGCTGCAGGTGTTCGCCGGCCGCGCCGCCGCCGAGATCGACCGCCTGCGGATGCAGCGGACGGCGCTGCTGCGGCAGTCCGAGCTTTCCGAAGTGCTGCGTCTGGGTACCATCGGCGAGATGGCCAACGAGGTCGCCCATCAACTGAATCAGCCGTTGTCGGCCATCGTCAACTACGCCTCCGGGGCGTTGCGTCGACTCGATCGGGGCGCGTTGTCGAACGACGACCTAATCAACGTGCTGTCGGAAATGCGCGACGGCGCGTTACGAGCGGGGCAAATCCTTCGGCGCATCCGCACCCACACGCGGACGCCCGGTCGACCGCTCGACGCCACCTTTTCACTGTTCGAGGCGGTTAGCGACATCGCCGAGCTTTTCGTCTTCGAGGCGGCGGAGCGCAACGCTCGGCTGATCGTCGAAGTTCCAGAGGCGTTGCCGAAGGTGCGCGGCGACCGTCGACAAATCGAACAGGTGCTCTTGAACCTCTTGCGCAACGCCTTCGACTCCCTTGACGACCCCGCCGCCGAGGAACCCCGCGAAGTGGCGCTGTCGGCTCGCATTCACATCACCGGGGAGCTTGAAGTGATGGTCCGCGACACCGGCGTCGGCATCCACGAAGACGCGGCGCCGAAGGTCTTCGACGCCTTCATTTCCACCAAGGCTTCGCGCGCCGGACTTGGACTCGCCATCAGCCGAACAATCATTGAATCTCACAAAGGTCGCTTTTGGCTGGCGACGGCCGGCTTCGACGGACGGGGCGCTGTGTTCGGTTTTTACCTGCCGGCCAAAAGTTTAGAGAAATTCGACACCGGCCTGTCACAAAACCCACTCTGAAGCGAATCATGGAGTGAACGAACGAAGGCTCACTTCGGACGCCTGCCGAATGTGCCTTCTGGCTTTCCGCCCAAGCCCGACGAGAACCGCCCTTCCGTCGCGTTTCCTCGCTCACACTTCCTACCGTCGGGGCCGAGTGCTCGCCCACCTCGGCCCCGACGGAATGGAAACTTCTCTCTTACCACGACCAAATCACCATCGCCGCATCGTCTAATCTACGGCAATAAGATATTCGTCTTGACGTCATTGTCAGATGACAGTCGATTGACGGTCGCCGTGGTCAGAACGGCAACCGTTCGCCCACTCCCGCGCGCAGCGCTTCGTCGTAGATCGTCGCCGCCACCGCCAGGTCTTCGATCGCCAAGCCCACCGACTTGAACAGCGTGACGTCGGTCGCGGACTGCCGGCCGTGCAGCCGACCGCTAAGCACCGCCGCCAGATCAACTACGTCGCTCCAGTCCAGCACCCCTTCCTGGAGGGCGGCGTGGAGGTCGCCGGCTTCCAGTCGGGCCGCCTCGCGGTCGTCGACCACGAGCACGTCGCACCGCCGCAGGCATTCGGCGTCGAGTTCCGACTTGTTCAAAAAGTTCGACCCCACCGCGTTGATGTGGACGCCCTCGGCCAGCCAGTCGCCCAACAGCACCGGCTGCCGGCTGTCGGTGGCGGTGACGACCACGTCCTTGTCGGCGACGGCCAGTTCGGGCTTGTTCACGGGAACCACCTGCACGCCGAGTTCGGCCGACATGATGCGGGCGAACGTTTCGCGACGCTCGGCGTTGGGGCTGTAGACGTACGCCTCGACGATGTTGCAGACGTGGCAGACGCCTTCCAATTGCGTGCGGGCCTGCTTGCCGGTCCCTAAGAGGCCGACGGTGTTACTTTCGGGGCGGGCCAAAAGGCGCGTGGCGACGGCGCTGGCGGCGCCGGTGCGGAGGGCGCCCAGCCGGTCGCCTTCCATAACGGCCAACAGTTCGCCGGTGCCGCCGTGCCAAAGATGCACCAGGAAGCTGGCGCCGCGGGGCTGGGTCGAGTATTGCTTGGAGACGAGGCGGGCGGGTCGGCGCGAGGCCGCCCCCATGAGGTGAAGCATGGCCGATTCCGAACGGGCGCGGCGGCGGGGGATGTTCTCGGCGGCGCCGTCGGCCAGGTCGTGGAAGATCCGTTCAACGGCGTCGATCGCCATTTGCATGGTGAGCAGTCGTTCGATTTCGTCTTCCCGCAGAAACAACGCCGGCATGACCCACCTCCGTCTTCAAGCCTGAAGCGCCGCACGGACCGGGACCGGTCGTCGGTCGTCCGACCCGCACGGGTTTGTATAGAGCATTCGGGACGATTGAAACGAGGCCGCCGCCGGGCGGCGCGGACGGCCCGCTGATTCCTGGGGAATGCGACCGGTATGGCACTGCGCGAGGTCCACTGGCACGAAGGGCTTTTCCTTCGTCCGCACCACTTCCAGGCCGCCGAACGGTATCACGCCGAAGCCGACCGGCGCGGGCGGGCGTGGGACCATCCCTACGGTTGGGGCGTGCGGACGCTGGAACTCGACCTCGACGCGCTGGCGAACCATCGGTTGGTGGTGCGCCGGCTCGACGCCCGCCTCCGCGACGGCACGGCGATCTCGCTGCCCGACGACGGCGCGGCGGCGCCGATCGATTTGAAGCCGGCCTTCGCGGCCGCCAACCGCGTCACGGTGCTGGCGGCCGTTCCACTCGTCAGTCTGACGAAGCCGAACGTCGTCGCGGAAGGCTCGCCGGCCCGCCCCGACGACGCCCGCTACACCGTACAGTACCAAGACGTCGCCGACGAAAACACCGGCGGCGACCCCGAAAATCTGCCGCTGCGCTCGCTCAATCTGCGGCTGCTGCCGTCGACCGAATCGACCGCCGGCTACGAAGTGCTGCCGATCGCCCGATTGGAGAAATCCGCCCGGGCCGAGGCCGTGCCGCAGATCGACGAAACATACATTCCGCCGCTGCTCGCCTGCGACGCCTCGCCGTTGCTGTCCGCGAAGGTCTTACAGCAAATCTACGACCGCATCGGCAAGAAGCTGGAGCTGTTGGCCTCGCAGGTGGTGACGCGCGGCATCGGATTCGACAGCGCCTCGCAAGGCGACCGCCTACTGTTCGAGCAGTTGCGGATACTGAACGAAGCCTACACCGTCTTAGGCGGCATGGCGCTGACGCCGGGCGTCCACCCGCTGCCGGTCTACTTCGAGTTGTGCCGGGTGGTCGGACAGCTCGCCATCTTCGGCGCCGAGCGCCGACCGCCGGAAATCCCACGGTACGACCACGACGACCTCGGCGGCTGTTTCTTCCGTTTGAAACAGTACATCGACGCGCTCTTAAACATCGTCGTCGAGCCGGAATACAAGGAACGGCCGTTCGTCGGCGCCGGTCTGCGGATGCAGGTATCGCTCGAGCCGGTTTGGTTGGAATCGGTTTGGCAGATGTTCATCGGCGTGCGCAGTCCGCTCGACGCCGAGGAAACGATCCGGCTGGTGACGATGCCGGGCGACCTCGACATGAAAGTCGGCGGTTCCGAGCGGGTCGACGCCGTCTTCCGTCTGGGGCTGGCCGGTCTGAAATTCACGCACAGCCCTCGGCCGCCGCGCGCCCTACCGCAGATTTCCGGACTGGTGTACTTTCAGATCGCGCGCGACGCCGCGTCGAGCGAATGGCAGCAAGTGCAGAAGTCGCTGACGCTGGCGGTGCGCATCAACGAAAACCGCATCGCCGGCGACATTCAAGGCCGGCGCACTTTAACCATCACCACCGCCGACGGCGCCCCGACGACGCTGGAATTCACGCTGTACGTCGTTCCGAACGACGCGAAGTAACGGCCGGTGCGGTGAACGGCTTACAGGCTGGCGGCTTCGTCGCCGGCGATCGTTCCCAACGCCCGCCAAGTCGCGCCGTTGATCGAGTCGCCGACGAACGTCACCGAGCCGTCACCCAACAGCACGTTGACGCCGCCCGCGTGATAGCTGCGCGCGGTGATCGCCGACCACGTCGGGCCGCCCGTCTGTTCGCGAGCGCCGGTGACGTCGACGTCTTCAAGGACCGTGCCAGGGGGGTACGGCGAGGCGCCGTCGTCGACCGTGGGGTTCACCAACTTGCCGGCCGTCTTGCGATTCGGCGTCCATGCGGTGGTGAAGCCGCTGTGGTGGTCGGCGCCGTTGTGCCATTCGCCGTGCAGAGTGTCCTTCGACTCGACGGCGCCGCCGGTGCAGCCCATGTAGGCCGCCACCGACAGTGGATCGGCGTTCGGGCCGGGCTGCGTCGCGGGGGTCCATCCGCTGAAGTTCGTGCAGTGGCGCAGATACCACAACCGCGCTTTCACTTCGGCGGCGAACAGCGTCTTACTCAGACCGTCGTTCACTTGCGCCATCCGGACGGCGCTGTTGGGGTAGAACGGCGAAACCGGAAGCTCGGTCGCGTTCACGCCGCCCCACACGTACCAATCACCGCGGTTGAAGCCGTAGTTGACGTTGTCGTACCCGCGCGACGCCCGTCTTACATAGGCGTTCACGTCGCTGGGGCAGAGAAAGACCGTGCCCAACCGTTCGATGGCGGTGGTGTTCGCCGCCTGCGACGGTTGGAAGTCGAAATTGAAGGAATCGTACTTGGCGCCGTTGTCGACGTAGGCCAGCAGTTTCGTGTGAACGCCCCAGCCGTGCCAGCCGAACGTCGGCGCGACGCGCACGCTGGCGCTGGGCGGCAAGACGCCGTTGGCGTCGACGTAAGACGCCATCGCCAGGCCGAGTTGCTTCAAATTGTTCTGACACTGGCTGCGGCGGGCGGCTTCGCGCGCTTGTTGGATCGCCGGCAGCAGCAGCGCGATCAATACGCCGATGATCGCGATGACGACCAGAAGTTCGATGAGCGTGAAGGCGAAGCGGCGGCGCCCGCGCGCGGCGGGGTTGGTGGAGAGGGGCGGAACCATGACGAACTCCGACGGCGGTCCTCGCCTCCGCCGCGTGCATTCCGCCTCGCGCGCATCGCCGATAAAGGACATCCACCGCGAAATCGTTCTATGGCGGTCGGAACGACCAGACAAGTTTCCGAACGCCGTGTGATGTCACGAGGTGGGCGGCGACGCGAACCGTTCCAGTGACCGTAAATCGTCGCCGTCGAGGCGGACCGCCGCCGCTCCGACGATCTCGGCCAACTGGCCGGTCCGCCGCGCGCCGACGATCGCCGCCGTGACCTCCGGCCGCCGCAGCGTCCACGCCACCGCGACTTCCCCCGCCGAACACCGGTACTTCGCGCCGATCGTCTTCAGTTCCTCGGCGAGTCTAAGATGGTGCGACAGACGCGGCTCTTTGAAGAACATACTGTTGCGCCGCCAGTCGTCGGCCGGCAGCGCCGCCACCCGCTCGGCGGTCATCGCTCCGGTGAGCAGGCCAGACCCCATCGGCGAATAGGCCAAAACGCCGACGCCGTTCGCCCCACAGTAAGGTAAGACGTCTTGTTCGATTTCGGGCCGAATCAATGAGTACGGCGGTTGCAGCGACACCGGCGGTTCGATCGCCGTTACGCGCCGCAACTGATCGACGGAAAAGTTCGAGACGCCGATCCATCGGACCTTCCCCGCGTCGCGCAGCCGCACCATCTCCGTCCAGCCCTCTTCGACGTCTTCGTCGGGCTCCGGCCAGTGCATCTGATAAAGATCGAGGGCGTCGACTTTCAGACGTTTAAGACTGGCTTCACACTCGGCGCGGATCGATTCGGCTTTCAGACATTTGACGATGGCGTCGGCGGCGGGGTCGTACAGTCGGCCGCATTTGGTGAAGACGTACGGCTTGTCGGACATTCCCGCGAGCGCCGCGGCGACCACTTCCTCGCTGTGGCCGAGGCCGTAGACGGCAGCGGTGTCGATCCAGTTGATTCCCAGGTCGAGCGCCTCGCGGATCGCCGCGATCGAGTCGGCGTCGTCCTGGGCGCCCCAGGCGAATTTCCACCCCGAACCGCCGATCGCCCAGGCCCCGAAGCCGATCGGCGTGATTCGCAGGTCCGAACCGCCCAACGCCCGCCGTTCCATCGCCGCCATGCCGTTCCCCTTTTTCGGAAGTTCGCTTGGGACGCGGATACGGCTTTCGCCGAACGGCGGCTACCGTCTTTCCACGTGAGGGTTGGCGAAACGACCAAGGCGAAGGACCGTACCGCGGACGGCCGTCTTTTTAGCCGGGGTCGGTTCAATCGGCGGCCGCGGTGCGACGTTCGGCGGGAGACGGGCGGCCGGGAAGTTGGATCGTGCCGACCACCTCCCGCACCGACGCGGCGCCGATCGACGCCAGCGCTGCGGGAAGTTCGTCGACGAGTCGGCCGACCGCCGTCGGGTCGTAGAAGTTGGCGGTGCCGATCTGCACGGCGCGGGCGCCGGCGACGAGGAATTCCATCACGTCGTCGATGGTGGCAATGCCGCCGACGGCGATGATCGGTACGTCGGGGAAGGCGTCGGCGACTTGCAGCACCATCCGAAGGGCGATCGGCTTCACCGCCGGCCCGCTCAGACCGCCGAAGACGTTGGACAGAATCGGCCGGCGGCGCCGCCAGTCGACCGCCGTTCCCAGCACGGTGTTCATCAGCGTTAGGGCGTCGGCGCCGGCGGCCAGCACCGCGGCGGCCACGGGCCGAACGTCGCTGACGTTCGGCGTCAGTTTCGCCAGCAATGGGTGGGGGCAGACGGCGCGCACCCCCGCCACCACCTGCTCGGCCAACGCCGGTTGAACGGCGAAGTCGACCCCCCCCGACACGTTCGGGCACGACAGGTTCAGCTCGACGGCCGCCAGCCCCTCGGCGTCGGCCAGTTTGCGGCCTAGCTCGATGAATTCCTCGACCGACTTGCCGGCGACGTTGGCGACGATCGGACAGCCAACCGTTCGCAACCAGGGAAGATGGTGTTCCAAAAAGTGGTCGACGCCGTCGTTGTCGAGACCGATGGCGTTGAGCATTCCCGAGGCGGTTTCGACGACGCGCGGCGGCTTGTTGCCGGCCCGCGGAGCGACGGTGACGGTCTTCGGAACGATGCCGCCGAGGCGCGAAAGATCGACGAAGGGGACCGCTTCCTTGGCGTAGCCGAAGGTGCCGGAGGCGGCCAGAATGGGGTTGGGCAGCCGAAGCCGGCCCAATGCGACGCGAAGATCGACGTTCACCACAATGCTCCGAACGCCGTCGCGCGATTCCCAAGGAAGGAGCCGGTGACGGGCGTTCGGGTTATATGCGACGCGGAAGCAAAGCGCCTCCACGGTACTAGCGGGGCACGGCCCGCGGTGGGTTCATCGCATCCATGCGATCGTCCGCCGTCCTTGGCGGGAACCCGGCCGCGGCCGCGTTGGATCAAAAGGCCGGCTTTTTTGTGGTGCTGGCGTCCCGCCTGCACGAACCGACGCTTCTACGAGAATTCGTGCATGCGGGACGCCCGCACCACAATTCGGCCGTTCGGCTTAGTTGGGCCGGCGGCGGGCGTACGGGTCGCCCAAGCCGTGACTCCGCTTCAGCGACAACTGCGACGGCTGGTCGAGCATCCAGAAGCGTTCGAAGTCGTCTTCCAAGAGGCGAAGGTCTTCGTTCTGGAAGAAAAGCTGTCGGTAGCGACGGATCGGGTCGCTGGAATATTCGTTTAAGAAGCAGCCGGTCGTGCTGGTGGCCAGCACGGCCAAAAGGCCGGTCAACAGAACACGACGCATTGGGAAACCTCCGTGTTTCCTTCCAGGCGACGCTGCGGACCTGCCTGGAGCCGATGCCGTGGTCATGACGCCCCCCCGGGAGATCCCGCGATCGACGGACTCCGTCGGGCGGGTTTGTCATGCCGATAGACCTGAAGGACGCGGACGGTCCTCTTGGAGAAGAGGGCCGTCGTGCCGGACTTCAGGTCGAGTTACATGGGTTGTATCGGGAGGGAGGAACGTTCGGCTTCAACCAATTCCGCCAAAAGAAGCGATGGCGGCGAGAAAACCGGCGAGGAACGGTCGGCGGACCGCGGACGGTTCAGTCGTCGTCTTCGTCGTCGCCGGCGATCACACGGAAGCCGTCTTGGACGATCTGCCCGGGAATGGCGTGCATGGGCGCGGGCCGGGGCGAACCGTTGACGACCGACCCCTTCGAGGCCAGCGCGGCTTCGTTCGCCTCGCGCGCCTCAATCATTCGTTGGACGCGCTCTTCCATTTCCTTGCCGGGCTTGAAGGTGACGACGTACTTCTCGGGAACGTCAACCTTCTCGCCGGTGCGCGGATTGCGGGCCTTGCGCGGCGCCCGTTGCTTGACCTCGAAGACGCCGAAATTGCGCAGTTCGATCCGTCGTTCCTCGACCAACGTGTCGACGATCGCGTCGAAGGTTTTCTGTACGATTTCCTTCGTCTTCAACTGAGTCAGCCCGAGTTCCTCGGAGATGGTTTTCACGATCTCTTTTTTGGTCACGAGCACGATCTCCCGTCTGGTCGGCGTCGAGCGCCCCACCGCGATCCGATGCCGACCGAACACCGGCGAATCGCTTCAACTGTAGAATTACCAAGAGCTAGTGTCAAGGACTTTCAAGGGCGGCGTCGCGGCCCGAACCCAGGCGTTGGACCGCGTCCCGCAGGTGGACCTGCAGCGGCGCGTAGCGCCACGGCCGGCCGACGGCGTCGTGTAATTCCTTCAGCCGGGCGACGAACGCCTCGGCGATTTCCACCTGCCGTTCGGCGAACGCCGGGTCGCAGAAATAGACCCGGCAACCCAACGGTCGACGGTCTCGAGCGGTGCATAGGCCGTCCACTTGATAGGGGCAGCCGTCGCGGCCGTACGCCGCTTCTTCGCCGACGGCGGGTGGCTTTAGGCCTGCCGCCGTCAAGACGTCGGCCTCCCATTCGCTAAGGAACAGCGTGTGGCCGTACTCCGCGAATCGGCAGCAACGGCCGCTGGCGTCGCACCGTGGAGAGTGGGCGGCGATCGCCGCGTCGAGGTCGGCGTACAGCCGATGCAGGGCGGCGTCCTCCGGTCGGCCGGCCGAGGGCGGCGCGACGACCGCTGGGTCGACGATGATCGGCAGCAGTGGGCCGGTCACGGCCGGCGCGCCGCCGCGACGGGCGTCATAGGCGGATCCTTTTCGACGCCGCCAAGATTTCTTCGACGGTGTGCAGCTTTCCCTTGCCGGACCCGGGGCAGGTTCGGCAGGTGTTCACCCAGTCTTCGGGCGTCTCGATGTTGCTTTCCCAGAACGGCCAGGTGCGGCACTGGCGGGGACGGTCTTCGTAGACGGTGCAGCCCTGGTCCTTCTCCCAGAAGATGCAGGCGTCGTCGGGCTGTTTATCGATCAGCGTGCGGCGCCGACCGAAGGTGCGGGTGTACCGTTCCTCGAACTCATAGAGGTCGACCCCCAGCCGATCGGCCAGCGCCTTCGTTTCGGCGGCGTTCACCCAGACGTACCCCGGAAAGCCCATGCAACATTTACCGCATTGGGTGCAGGTGAATCGTAGACCGTCGACGAACCAAGGGAGGTCGTCATTTTTCGCCATGTGCAGCCGCCTTTCACTCCCGCCAAAGGTACGCCGCCGACGTCCGGACGGCAACGACCGCGACGTTCGAGCCGCCGTGCCGTCGAAGACTCCCGTTAGCCGCCGCTTTCCTCAGCGGCGCGTCCTATCGGCTTAGGCGGACGATCGAGGACCACTCACACCGTACCGAACAGTTCCTTCGCGCCGGCGATGAAGCCGACGACTTCCGCGCCCGACTCTTTCGGCTCGAACGGCTCCACCGCGAAAACGGCGATCCGCTCCCAGGCCGCCACCTCTCCGAATACGTTTGAATACGCATGGTAGGAGTCCGGTTCAGCTTCGATCAAGCGGCGCACGGCGGTTTCGTCGACCGCATCGAACCAGCGGACCTGAACATCCAACGACCCCGTCGCCACGCCCGCCACCCAACATCGATAGCCGACGATCGCCAAAACCCCCGCCATCTTCCAAGCTCCAAGAATTCAACAAAGTGTACAGCCGGCGAGATTGCGGCGTAGCCGGAGGCCGGCCGCGCCGGGGCGCTGCGAGGAGGCGATTCGGGCGGATGGCGAAGCGAACCGAGAGCTGGAACAGGCTGCTTCAACGGTTTGGGAAAATCGCGTTTTTCAAGTGGTGGCCGTGTTTCGGAGCAGTCCGAACTGAACTGTATCGAACGGCCTTCAAAGACGGTTGAGCTGCTTACTGGGGTCCGCCCTCCTTCAACAATTCCGCATACCGTTTCCGCATCTCGTCCGGAGAGATGGTTTCCTTTCGAGTCGCGATGAGCCAGAGGTGACCGAACGGATCGGAGACCGTTCCGCGGCGGTCGCCGTCGAACTGGTCCTGTACGTCCATCATCTCCTTCGCACCGGCGTCGACGGCCCGACGGAAGCAGGCGTCGACGTCGTCGACGTAAAGTAGGATCGAGACCGACGACCCACCGAGCGAGTGCGGACCCCGATACCCCATGTCGGGGAATTCGTCGGCGAGCATGATCGGGGAGTCGCCGAACCGAAGTTCGGCGTGGCCGACTTTGCCGGTCGGGTCGGTCAGCCGGACGAACTCAGTCGCCCCGAAAGCCTGCTTGTAGAACTCGATGGCCTTCGCCGCATCGTCGACGATCAAGTAAGGGGTGGCAGAGTGGTAGTTGATGGGGTGGCTGTTTGCGCTCATGGTCAGGTCTCCGGTCGCTCGGGTCACGATACGGCAGGCATAATACCGGGCCGATGCGCTGCGGGATTGGACGAATTTTACCTCACGAACCGGCGACCGCGACGTGATCTGGCCTCTCCGCGGCCGCGGGGCGGTACTGTTCCGGAGTGACGCCGGCGAAGGTGTGGAAGTCACGGATCATGTGCGACTGGTCGAAGTAGCCGCATTCCACCGCGATCTTGGCCCACTGCGATTCGTCCGTGCCGGCCGCCAAGCGGTCGGCGGCCTTTTCCACGACGGCTTGGAACCGCCGGATGCGGCGAAAGACCTTCGGCGTCACGCCGACGACGGCCTTGAACGAATCGATGAAGTGCTTGTGGCTGCAGCCGGCTCCGCCCGCCACGTCGGCCACACTAGGCAGCGACGCAGTTTCGATGATCTTCTTGATTCCATACGTCAACGGGCCGAAGCCCACCGGTGTTTCGCCAAGCCGGGCGGTTAGGGCCGACTCCAGCACGTCGAACACGGAGTCCGGGCCGGCGGTGTCGGCCAATTGATCACACAGTCGAGCCGCGCCGCGTCCCCAAACATCCTCCAACGCCACCGAACGATTGAGGAATTCGGACAAAGAAGGCTTGAAGAACAAGGCCGCGCCGCCAGGGCGGAAGTGAACACCCGCCACCGGGGATTGATGCGGCATCCCGACGATGTACGGTTGCGAGAACGCCCCGAAGAGAACCGGGCCACAGTAGCGTAGACCGACATGGTCGCATTCGCCGTCCATGACGTGGAGGCCGTCCCGCCCGAGGTCGACGACCAGATCGACCGACCCGCTCGGCAGCACCTTCTCTCGCGCCCCCTTGCGGCCGTCCCCAACGGCGTACCAGAGGCATTCCACGAAATCGCCAAGCGGCGCCCTCAACTGATTACCGAACCTGAAATGCATTCCGGCCCTTCCCGGCTGAGTCGCGCCGTTTCGGATCGAAGATCAACCTACCTCTGCCGCAGGGCCATTCAAAGATCGACGCTGGCTTGGAGTGCGAAAGCGGCTCGGCTCGCGCCACGCCCAGGACCACCGTTCATGGATCGTCGACGCCGCCGGGGTGGAAGGGGTTGCAGCGGCAGATGCGCCAGAAGCCTTTCCAACAGCCGACGACCAAGCCGTACTTCACGATCGCCCGCAGGCAATATTCGCTGCACGAGGGATGGAAACGGCAGCAGCCGCGAAAGAAGGGCGACAGCCAGTACTGATACTGCCGAATCAGCGCCACGCCGAGGCGCTCCGGCCAGCCGACGCGCCGCTCGGCCGGCGCTTCTTCGCGGGTGGGCGTCTCCATCACGTCCTCGGTCGGCGGCGCCGTTCGCGTTGGTCGATCCGGTGCATCAAGTCGAGCATTTCGTCGGCCACGTTGGGGAACGTCAGCGGGATTGGGGCGTCAGGCTTGCGTTTCGTCGGCACGACGACCCAGTCCCAACCGACGGGCTGGTATGGATTGGTGCGACGGAACGCTTCGCGCACCAACCGCTTGAAGCCGTTGCGACGCACCGCCCCGCCGTACTTCCGGCCGACGGTCATCCCCAGGCGGTTGTACGGCCGGTCGTTGGGTCGGCCGAAAACGACCACCAGCCCGCCGCCGGCCGACGTCTTCCGGTCGAACACCGCCGAAAACTCCAACCGATGCCGCAGCCGTTGGTGACGTCCGTACGTCAGTTTCGGAAGCCGGTCGGCGCCGCCGTCGAAAGTCGGCTCGGACGTCGGATCGGAGGCGGTCATGGTCGATCGGTTTCCGGCGGCGGCTCGTCTCGCTCCGCGACTTCTTCGTCGTGGTACGACTCGGCGGTGCGAGGCCGACCGTCGAGTTCGACGTACTTGACCCGTCGACGGGTTCGCCCGCTCCGCAGCCGCAGCGACCGACCGGCGCGCAGCACCAACCACACCCCGCCGCCGGCGACGCACCCGACCGCCGCGAACGCCAACACCGACCACAGCGTCAACACGGCGGCGCCCTTCCGGCGGCGATCCGGGTCGTCCGGCCGGCCGTCGTCGCCCAAGGTCGCGCTGGCGCTGAGGCAGAGCGTCAGCCAGACGATGCGCACGGTCCTGTAGGAAAAGGGTTCGTTCATCGCTCGGGTTTCGGGTTCCGCTTGGCGAACTGTTCGATCAAACGCCGGCTTTCATCGTCGATCGACTTGGGGACGACGATCTTCACGACGACGTACAGGTCGCCGCGCTCTTGGCCCCGGCTTTCGGGGGTCGGCCCGCCCTTGCCGCGCAGCCTCAGCTTCTGGCCGCTGGACGTGCCCGGCGGCACGGTGATGGTGGTGGCGCCGTCGAGCGTCGGCACGTCGATCGACCCGCCCAGAATCGCCTCGGCGACGCCGACCGGGCCGTCGCAGTAGACGTCGGACCCCTTGCGGGTGAAGTCCGGGTCGTCGGCGACGCGCACTAGGATGATCAAATCGCCGGCCGGTCGGCCCCGGCCGCCGGGTCGGCCCTTGCCGGCCAGCCGCAGCTTGGCGGCGTCGGCCACGCCGGGCGGTATGTTGACGGAAAACCGCTTGCCGTCGGACGTCTGAAGGTCGACTTCGCCCCCGGTGACGGCGGTGCGAAACGGGACGGTGATTTCGGCCTCGACGTCTTCGCCGCCGGCCGCCGCGCCAGGCCGGCCCCGGCCGAAAAGGCCGGCCAGCAGGTCGTCGAGGTTTCCGGCGTCGCCCCCGTCGTTGTCGAACGGCCGGCCGCCGCCCTGCCTGCCACCGGGATAACTCCGCGGGCCGCCCGCGCCCGGTCCGCCGCCGAAACCGGGATCGAACGCGGCGTGGCCGAACTGGTCGTATTGCGCCCGCTTGGTCGGTTCGTTAAGGACGTCGTACGCCTCTTGCAGTTCCTTGAACTTCTTCTCGGCCGCCTTGTCGCCGGGGTGCAGGTCGGGGTGGGATTGACGAGCCAGCTTGCGGTACGCCTTCTTGATCTCCTCGGCGCCTGCCGTCTTACCGACCCCCAACACCTCGTACAAATCCCGTTTGGCCATTCCGTCCACCCACCGGCGGAGCCTGACGCCCGCCGTCCGCGCGTCTTCGCCCGCTTCCCGTCCACTCTCAAGACAGGCATTGTATGTGGTCGCCGCGCCGACGGGAATCGGCCGCCGCCGGCAACGCGCGTCCACCTCTTTGGTCGCTCCGTAGCAGCACCGCTACACTGCCGGCATGGCAAACCGTCCGTAAGCGGCAGACTTGAATGTTCGGCGAAATTGGGCTTAGGGGGGATTCAATGGATTGGCTAAGCTTCGCATTGGGAGCGCTCGTCGCGGGTGTGGTCGTAGGCGGCGTGAGGATATGTGCGTCGTCCTCTCGCTCCGATTCCCAATTCCCGTTCGCGGTGCTGCATTCGAACGAGCGAGCGATTGAGCGTCTCGGCGCCGTGCTGCAGAGTAGGTGGCAGGATTTGGGGGCCCCGGAAGTGCGGTCCGCCGCGTTGAACGAAGTACTGGGCCATCTTGGGCGTGCGACGGGGGAAAGGCAGCGGATTCTCGCCATATTCACTGCGGAATTGCTCGAGGACGATGGGGATGCCGACGGCATTGATCCGGCGCTTTCCCGCGTCCTCGTCTTCGCCCGCGCGGAGACTCCGAACATCGAAACCGAGGGCGCGACTTCAAGCGTAGATTCTTAAGCCTCTGCTTCGCCCAGACGACTGTTTCGAGCGCGACCGGTTCGTCAGTTTTGACCAGTGGCCACCCCGGACGTGACGGTGCCAAGCGGATTCGGTGCGACGGCTGTCGTGCAAGCCTGCCGAGCCGGCGAGACCGGCCCGCTCGACCCGGACCAGCTCCGAATTCGCGGCCGACCCGTTTCATCCCGGATTGCGATTCAAGCATGTCCATACCCCGCCGCCGACGCACGCGGCCCGAGTGGGCGTCGGGTATCGAGCCTTGGGGGTGTTGAAGGGAGACGCCGTCAATTGTTCTGGATCGGAAGCCACCTTGATTACGATCAATTGCTTCACGTAATGTAAAACAATGTTTCGACCCAGCGCTGCTTGCGAGTCCGGCCCATGCAGTGGAGCGGAGTCGTACGGAGAGTGTAACCGCGGAACTATTCTGGAGCCATTCATGACGGACTCAGTAGATCGACGCAAGTTTCTCGGTGCGGCGGCGGGCACGGCCGCGCTGGCCGTCGCGGCGGCCGGGGCCGAGCCTGAAGCGAAACGGATCAAGGTCGGCGTGATCGGGTGCGGGAGCGTCGCCCGAGTCTATTTCCCGCATCTGAAGGCCAGTCCGCACGTCGAAATCGTCAGCGCCTGCGACATAATCCCCGAACGGGCCGCCGACCGCGCCAAGCAGTTCGAGGTGCCGAACCAGTATTCCAGCGTCGAACAAATGCTCGCGGGGGCCGATTTCGACCTGTTCGTGAACCTGACCGATATGCAAGAGCACGAACGGTTGAACAAGCTGGCCATCGAAGCCGGCAAGCACGTCTGGAGCGAGAAGCCGATCGCCAATTCGCTGTCCGCCGGGCAAAAATTGCTCGCCCTGGCGAAAGAGAAGAACGTGCGGGTGTGGGGCGCGCCGACGGTGGTGAACAGCCCGCAGTTCGCGTTCATGGCCGAGTCGATTGCCGCCGGCAAGCTCGGCCGGGTGTCGGCGGCGCACGCCACCTACGGTTGGGCCGGGCCGGACTGGGCCGATTTCTTCTATGCCGAGGGCGGTGGCAGCATGCCCGACCTGGGCGTGTACAACCTCACCACGCTCACCGGGTTGTTCGGACCGGTCCAGTCGTTGGTGGCGATCACCAGCATCATTTCACCGGTGCGTCGGATGAAGAACGGCCGGGACTTGAAAGTCGCCGCCGAAGACAACGCGATGGTGATTCTGGAACATGCCGGCGGAACACTGTCGCATATGCAGTGCGGCTTCAACTACTTCAGCCCGCACGAGCACGACGACCCGAATCAATCCCTGCTGACGGTGTCGATCACCGGGTCGAACGGCGTCATGCACCTCGGCGGCTACGACTGGGCTCCGAAACATGTGCAGTTGGCGACGGCGGCCTCTCCCAAGCCGAAAAACTACGCCGACGACGCCATGGGGTACAAGTGGGAGCAAGGCGCTTCGGTGGTGGCGGAGTTCCTGGCCACCGGCAAGGAGCCGCTGTTCACGCCGGAACATGCGTTGCACGTCGTCGAGATCATGACGGCGGCCCGCGAATCCCAGAAGAAGGGAAGCCGCCTGAGCCTGTCCTCGACCTTCAAGTGGCCGCTCGTCGGCTAGTCGAGCCGGCGGTTCACGATCGGACGAAGAATCGTTCTTTCCGCCGCGTTGTTCGAGCCTGCGAGTGATTCGGCGGTTCAATCCAACGCCATCGACCGCACCCACTTGTTGGGACGGCCGGCGAAGTGGTCGCGCAGCCGGTCCTCGACGTGCTCCGGTTCCCATACCGCGCAGCACTCCAGTCCGACGCATTCTTCCCGAGCGGCCGGCCGAATGACCCCGTGCAGGTAGATCGACAGCCGGCCGTTCAATGCGTCGCGGACAAACTTCGGCGCCGGAGCCAAGGTTTCCGGTGGCGGCTCCGCCTTGCCCACCCGCAGCCAACGACCGTCGGTCCACGCCGACTTGTGCACGGCCACCCGAAACGCCACCGGTAGCCGCACGACCTCGGTCGCCGGCAGGTCGGACGACGCCCGCAGGTCGAAGAAAGCGAAGTCGGCCTCGGGCAGCGTCCAAGCGTAAGCATGCCACCCGTCGCCGAGCGGCGCCTTGAGAACCGCCCCAACGCTTCGCCGTTGTCTAATCCCCACAGGTTTCATCTCTCCGAGTCGTGGACCGCACCCCGTGAAGTCGAAAGCGACAGCCGCTGGGCCGGCGCCTCGGCGATCAGTCGATCCACTCGACCTTGCCTTCGTAGGGTCTGGTGATTGATTCCAGGAACTTGGGGAAACTCTTCATCGGACGGATTTTGACCTCGCGGTAGTAGACTTCCGCGGCCTCCGACTGAATCTGAATCTTCCCCTTCGTCAACGGCTTCCACCCGTCCGACAGTTCCTGCACGGTGCGTTCCAACACCATGTTGGGTTTTCCATTGACTAAGAACACCGTCGTCTGCCCCAGCGTGTACACCTCCACGGTGTTCCACCGCCCGTGCGG
>JBOFFD010000219.1:0-1606 GCA_051648425.1 Planctomycetia bacterium | reverse complement strand
CCAGGCGCGGGTCGACGCCCGGCCGATGCGGTCGCGGGCGGCCGCCACCCAGGCCGACAGACGGTCGGCTTCTTCGCCGAGCGCCCCGCCGAAACCGAGCATCACGCATAGGAAGAAGGTTTCCAGGGCGTCGAGCGTGGGTCGGCTTTCCGCCCGCGCCGATTGGTCCCAGAACTTCCAGGCGCGGTCGTTGCTGCCGTACAGCGCGACCTCCAGCTTGCGTTCGTTCCACTCGCGGCCCCAGGGCGAATGCAAGATGAACAGTTCGTCGAGCCAGCAGACGAGGGCGTAGCGGACGCCGAGGAACGGCGCCGGCCGGCCCGCCGCCGCCGCGCCGGGAAGCGAGGCCGGACCGGCGGAGAGGTCGCCGCCGCCGCCGAAGTCTTCGACCCGGCGGGCCTCGGCGTCGGTGAAGAGCAGCGTCCGCAGGGCGGCCTGCTCGACGTCGATGTCGACGGTTTCGCCCGCGACCAACCGACGGCGCAGCCGCAAGCCCGCTTGAAAGACGGGGAACACCAAGTCGGACAGCTCTTGTCGCACGGTCGGCAATGGATTCCTTCAGGCGGCGCTGGGACGAAATCCGGTCCAAGGCTCGATTCGAGCGGACCGGGAGGTCCGCTCTACGGTTTTCAAAAAACTCGGCGTGGAACGTCAGGCCTTGGCCGAGGCCAGGTGCTCGCGCACTCGTTCGAGCAGCTTCTTGGTGGCGAGGATGCCTTCCAGTTCGCCGATCTTGCCGCCTTCGTATTCGATGCCGACGTAGCCGTGGTAGCCGTGGTCGAGCACGATCTTCATCATGCGGTGGTAGTCGGTGTGGATCTCGGCGCCCTCGGCGTTGAAGTCGTGCGACTTGGCGCTGACCGCCTTGGCGAACGGCATCAGCTCTTCGACGCCCTTGTAGCGGTCGTACTTTTCCTTGTCGGAGATGTTGAAGTTGCCGAAGTCGGGCAGGGTGCCGCAGCGCGGGTGGCCGACCTTCTTCATGACGGCCGCCAGCCACGCGCCGTTCGACGACAGCCCGCCGTGGTTTTCGACGATGACGTTGATCTCGTGCTTAGCGCCGTACTCGGTGAGTTTGGCCAAGCCGTCGGCGGCCCGTTCGATCTGTTCCTCGTAGGAGCCGCCGCTGCGGGCGTTCACGCGGATGGAATGGCAGCCCAGTTCCTTGGCGGCGTCGACCCACTTGTGATGGTTCTTGACGGCCTGCTCGCGGTCATCGGTCTTGACGGCGCCCAGGTCGCCTTCACCGTCGATCATGATGAGCAGTTGCTTGACGCCATGATCCTCGGCGCGCTTGTTCATCTCGGCGAGGTACTTGGCGTCGGCGGCCTTGTCCTTCCAGAACACATTGACGTATTCGACGGCGTCGATGCCGCACTGTTCCTTGGCGAACTTGGCGAAGTCGAGGTGGTCGAGCTTCTTGTCGAAGAGCTCGCGGTGGACCGACCATTGCGCCAGGGAGATCTTGTAGCCGTCGGCGTCGGCCGCCCGGACCCGGCCCGCGAAGCCGACGGCCGCGACCGCCGCCCCCGCCTGCGCCAAGAACGCCCGCCGACCCAAGCCCATCGTCGTTTCGTGCCGCCGCATGCGTCGTCTCCCGCGTCGT
>JBOFFD010000218.1:0-1938 GCA_051648425.1 Planctomycetia bacterium | reverse complement strand
TGGGGTCGGCTGGCGCGCCCGGACGAGATCGCCCGCGCCATACTTTTCCTTGCCGACGATGCGTCCGAATATATTACCGGAACGACTTTGACGATCGACGGCGGATTGCAATTGCCGCGGTCCTAGCGTATCGTGATAGTCAACGGTCGGTCGACTCTTTGGCGGTGTTTCGACGCGGCGTTGGAACGATTTCGCGTTCTTTTTGACGAAGTGGTCTTACCTATGGCGCCTCCCACGACCCTCAACGTCCAGTTGACCGTCCAACGCGGGCATACGACGACGAAGATGATTTCGCTGCGGCGGATTCCCGCCGTCATCGGTCGGCAGCAAGAGTGCGATCTGCGGGTCGTCAGCAAGCTCGTCAGCCGACGCCATTGCAGCCTGGAAGACCATGGCGGGCGTTTGATCGTCCGCGATTTGGGCAGCGTCAACGGCACGATGGTCAACGGCAAACGGGTCGTCGATCAATCGTTGCTCAACCCCGGCGATGAACTCGAAGTCGGACCGTTGACCTTCATCGTCGACTACGAACTCGCCGAACCGGACGGTATGGTCGTGCTGCCGGCGGAAGACGCGGACGAGGGACCGGATCTCGGCTTCACGCCCCTCAGCGACGAATTCGACGGGCCCACCATCCCCGTGGCGTCGACCGACGACGACCCCTTTCAGACGATGCTTCGCTCGCCGGGCGCCGCCGACGAACCGACCCTTGACGAACTGTTTGAATCGTACCGCGACAAGCCGACCGATTCCGCCCCCGGCAAGAAGGAAACGTCGTCCTTCGACGAACCGGCGGGCCTCCTCGCCGATCTCGACAAGTACAGCTAAGGCTGCATTGTTTGTTCGCTGTGCAATGCGCGTACGTATTGACCGGCCCGCCTGGCGGCGGAAAGACGACGCTGGCTATTCAGCTCGCCCGTCGGTTCCAGGCGAAGCTTTGGACCGTTGGCTTAGTGGTCGACCCCGGCTTCGACGGCTCGGTCGACGCCGCTTGCTTCACCGCCCACGGTTTTCGTGTTCGCGAACTTCGGTCCTCGCCGACCCCTTTCGCGTCTCCGAAAATCCTTCTGGTGGAATCGCGCCGGGCCGATGCCGGCGACGTTCTTCCCTTGCTTCGCGGCGTCGCCGAACGGTACGTCTTTCTCGGGGTCTTCGACCAACTCCCGAACGCAGCGTCGACCTATGGTTCGTTCGCCGATCAGTTGGTTTGGAATCCGCCGACGCTTGAACCGAACGGTTTCAACGCCGACCGGTTGCCGATTGACCCAAACACCGTGCAGCGACCGCTGATGACTGTTTCCGCGCTGACCGGCGCGGGTGTCGCCGACCTTGCCTCCGCCTTGGCGGTCGATCGAATTTCTACGCGACCGAAACCCGGTTCCGCGCCCACGGCGACCGATCGAACCGTCGCGGCCGCCGCGTTCCACGTCGAATCGTCGACCGAACAGTCGCTGGATGACCTGTTGGCCCGTCAGTCGGATTTCGTGTTCGAGGCGGCGTCGGCGGAAGGGTTGCGGATCGTATCGTGGAAGTCGGTCGGCGTTTCCGGTTCCTTTTTCGCCGGCCGGTATCGACGGCGCGACGCCGTCGGCCTGACGTGGCCGAAATCGTTCCGCGCCGCGAGAACCGCGCGAATCGTCGCCGAAGCCGCCTTTGAAAAGGCGGCTGCCGCCGAGGCGTTTCGCGGAATTCTGCGTCGCCGTTCGACCGAAGCCGTCGGCGTCCACCTTCGGTCTTTCGCGGCGCGCGACGCGCCGGTCGACTAAGATCGACCGCCCTCGCAGTGAATAAGATTCGTCTTACATCCCGTCCCGCTCGTTCTTCTTAGTAAGAACGCCGCGGCCGTCGTTTCTCAAGAGGGCGTCGCCGTCCATGGTTCGTCTTTCGCCCGCTCTTCCACGACGGCGCGGCGGGCATGGCCGATCGGCGACCGACGGG
>JBOFFD010000217.1:0-3001 GCA_051648425.1 Planctomycetia bacterium | reverse complement strand
CCTCCAGCGTCGCCCGTTCGGCGTCGGTCAATCGGACGATGTATTTCTTCACGGCTCGACTCCTCCTTGGTCGACCCATCGTCTCATCCCGCCGCCCCCTACGCCACCCCAGTTTTTTTGCTTGACGGACCACTAGTTTCAACTTCGCGTCGAAAAACCTTCCGAAGGAGCCGCCCGCGTGTTGCCGTTCGTTCGCCGCCGAACGTGCAACGCCGTGTTTCGCAGCGCCGCCGACACCGACGGCGCCAAGACGGGGAGGTAAGAAGTCAACCGGCGCTTTGCGGTTCGGGTTTGGGCGTGGGTTCGTCGTCGTCCGGTTCGGGGCTGTCGGCGTTCAGCGATCGGATCGTACCGCCGGGGCCGGACAGTCTAAGTTCGACCCACGACCCCGGTTTCAGATCCGCCGGTTTCGCCGGCTTGCCGTCCAGCCGAATCACGGCGTCGGCGTCGAGCGTGAACGTTCGGCGCACTTCCTTCTCCACGCCGTTGGCGTCGTCCACTTCGACCGTCAATTCGACGGCGGAGTCCTTCGAGGCGAGGAACTCGCCTTCGATCATCGTGCCTTCGGCGGCGTCGGCTTCGATCGCGTTGACGAGTTTGCCGTCGCGGCCGAACTCCAGCGGCACCGTCATGCCGGGTTTCAGATCGGCGCGGACGGCGGGTAGGCCGCCGATGCGTAAGACGGCGTCCGGCGCCAGTTCCACTTCCTTCGTCACTCCGTCATCGTCGTCGTCTTCGATCACGACGATCTTACCCGACGACGCCACCTCGCGGATCGACGCCTCGCGCTGCTCGCCCTGCACGTGGATTTCGTTGACCGTGCGGTGGTCTTCCTTCAGACGAAGTGAAACGTACCGGCCCTCTTTGACGTCGGCCAGTTCGGCCTTTTCAAAGGCGGCCCAAACCTTAGCGTCGGGGGCGACGTCGAGTTTGAGCAACGTGCCGAAATCGTCGAGCGCGATGGTGACGGTGGTCGGTTGGCCGGGGGTAAGGGAGACGACGTCGCCGCACAGCCCTTTTTCAAAGCGGGTGGGGTCGTCTTGCAGCATGCCGAAGGCGAGGCCGCCGGCGGCGAGCAGCGAGGCGGCGAAGACGGCCGCGTACTTCAGCTTTTCCAGACCGATCATTTGCAGGACTCCTTGTGCGAGGGTGACGGCGGTCGGGAGCGCCCCGACCGTGGAGGAACCGTTAGCGAAGGCGACGGCGGCCTGGGCGGTGGCGGCCGTCAGCGCCGTGGAAGCGGCGGCGGGCGCCGGACCGGCGACGAGCCAGCCGGCCAGGGCCGCCGCCGTGAGGGTGATTCCGCGCCGCGCCAACCGCGTCCGCAACTGTTCGCGGCCGCGTTCCAGGCGGTCTTTGACGGCCGCCGCGCCGACCCCCAGCCGTTCGGCCGTTTCCTCGCGCGACAAGCCATCGACGAGATGAAGGACGAGCGCTTCGCGGAACTTGGGCGGCAGCTCGGCGAGTTCGGCGTCGAGGATTTCCGCCATTTCCCGCAGCGTCGCCTGGGCGGCAGGACCGTCGGCGGGCGACGCCGCCTCACCAGACCGGCCGGCGGCGGCGCGGCGTTCGACCTCCCGCCGGCGGGCGTTCCGCGATCGCAGTTTGAGCGACGTCCGCCTGGCGGTCTGAAACAGCCAGCCGGCGATCGACTCCTGCCACTCCAGCGATTTCGCTTGGCGGGCTAAGACGAGGAAGGTGGCCTGGAAGGCGTCGTCGACGTCGTTGGGCCGCCCCAGCACCCGCCGGCAGACGCCGCCGACCAACCCGGCGTGCCGCTCGACGACTTCCGTAAACGCCGCTTGGTCGCCCGCGGCGAAGCGCGTCAGCAGTTCCCGGTCGGAACGCACGGCGCCGTCGTGGGCGATCTGATTCGATTCCAGCGAAGCACTCGCCATCGGCGGTTCTCCGAGCGTCAGTGTGACGGGCGTTGCGATAGTATGCCGGCTCGTCGACCAGCGGCGGTGCGAAGGGGAAAAAATCGTTCCGGGAACATCAAATCGTCGAGAACGGGCCGAACGGCCGTTTTAGCGGAACGTGAGAGTGAATGTACGGCGGACGTCCTCGTCCTTCACGGTGGTGCATGGGGACGAAACTTCTACCCGGGCGGACCAGGAGGTCCGCCCCACGATTCCCCTTTCTTACAGCGTCGGTTCGAGATGCCGCCAGAGTTCCAGGGGCGAGGGGAAGACAGCGTCGGCGAACTGCAGTTCGTCGGCGGGGTGGGTCGTCGCCACGGCGACCGCGTTCGCGTTGGATCTCAAGGCCGCTTGGAGGCCGTACACCGAATCTTCGACCACCCAACAGCGTTCGGGTGTAAGACCGATCTTATCCATCGCTTTCAGAAAGACGTCGGGGTGCGGCTTGTGTCGAACGACGTCCTCGGCCGCCAGCACCGCAGAAATCATCGGCCGAATGCCCGACGCCTCTAAGATTTGCTCGACATTGGCGCGCGGGGCCGACGACCCCACCGCCATCGGCCGGCCGCTGGCGTGCAGCGCCGCGACCATCGGCCGAATGCCAGCCAGCAATTCAATGCGGTCGGCGACCATCGACCGGTAGTTGGCTTCCTTCTGGTCGGCCAGGGCCGTCCACTCGCCGTCGGGCATTTCCTTGCCGAACAGGGCGGCGATGAACCGGCGGTTGTCCAACCCGAACAGCTTTTGGAACCACTCTTCGGTCAGGTCGACGCCGAACGGCGCGACCAGTTCCTGGAACGCCTTGAGGTGAAGGAGCCGAGTGTCGGCCAGTACGCCGTCCATGTCGAAGACGACGCCGTCGGGGGGCGTCAACAGGTCGCGCCGGGCGCGCAGCGGGGCGAGTTCGACGGACGGCGGCGAGAGCGAGGGGTCGGTGTTCATCATGCCGACGTTTTAGAAACCGTTTCCGCCGACGGCCTGACTCGCGGCATCGGCGCTTAAAAACGATGGCGAATTGAATAAATCCGCCACAGGACCGTCTTCGTTAGCCGCCGCTTTCCCCAGCGGCGCGTCTTCTCACT
>JBOFFD010000216.1:0-1835 GCA_051648425.1 Planctomycetia bacterium | reverse complement strand
TCGCCAAGGCCGACGCGATCCGGGCGTCGGCGTCGGCCACCACCTGGTTGACGTTCGACTTCTTCTGCGCCAGGTCCGACTTGTCGGAACTTAAGTCGGCGTTCCCCCGCAGGAGGTTGGCGTTCTCCGTACGAACCTTCAAATCGGCAAGTTCGTAACTCCGCCTTGATTCCAAACCGTCCTTCAGCAAATCGGAAACCCGCTGGAAATTGATGTTGGCGATCTCGATTTCCGCCTTCGTCGCGTCGATGCGCTGGTCCGTCGCCCGCACTTTCTGAGTCGCCATTTCGACCCGTTCGACGGCGGCCGTCCGTCCTTCATCCCGAGCGGCTTTCAATTCCAGAATCTGAGCGTCGTACGACGCGATCTTATCCGTCGACGCCTTCACCTTGTCCTTGCCGGCCTGCAATTCCTCTTCCAGCCGCAGTACGATTTCCGGGTCGTTGTCCGCGATCTCAAGAAGCTTGTCCCCCTTCTTCACCTTCGACCCGTCTTCGACCCAACAGTTCACGATGCGCCCCGGAACGGCGGCGTCGATGGTCTGTTGCCGCTCCATCGGGTGCAGCGCGATCACTCGGCCGCCGCCGACCACCGTCTGCTGCCAAGGAACGAACATCAACGCGATCGGCAGGAGCGCCAGCACGACGAAGAGCAGCCGCGCGAACCGTCGTGCGAACCGCGGCTGTTTGACCAGCCGCAGCGCCGGCAGGTCGGCTTCGCGCTCCAGCGTCAGCGACGCCGCCGACCGCGCCCGCCGGTTCGCCACCGCCGTCCGCGCCGACCAGCGCCGTTCCAGCGGGCGGTGCAGCCGGTCGGTTGCGTGGCCGGCGGCGTCCACCGAAACGGCTGGCGGCTCGTCGCGGCGGGCGACGGCGGCGTCGGTGTGGTCGTCGAGCGAGTCTCGCGTCATGGTCGTCTCCAAAGAATCGTTGTTTCCAGGTCGGCGCGGCGCGGTCAGCCGTGGGTCGAACGAAGGTCGGTTCCGTGGCCCGGCGCCGGTAGAACACCATGGCCGTGCGGGGCGTGGCCGTTCGGCGAGCCGCCGCCGCCCAGCGTCAGCGTGCGGTCGCACCGCGCCGCTGTTTCCAGGTCTTGGGTCGCCAGCAGCAGCGTCCAGGGCGCGCGGCGGTCGAGCAGCGAATCCAGTACGTGCGAACGGGTGGCGGCGTCGAGTCGGTCGAGGGATTGATCGATGAGCAACAGCCGAGGGTGCCCGACCAGCGCCCGCGCGACGGTCAACCGCTGCGCCTGGCCGCACGACAGCGGCGCGCCGCGATGGTTCAGCATCGTCGACAGGCCTTTCTCTTGCGCGCGGGCGGTTTCGAGCAGGCCGACCGCCGCCAGCGCCGCCTGCACGTCGACCAGCGACACCCAGCCGCGGCCGGCGCGGACGTTTTCCAGAATCGTGTCTTCCAGAATCTCCGCATCGCCCACCAGCGCCGTTTCGGAGCGGTAGTCGGCCAGGTCGAGCGAGCGAAGGTCGGAGCCGTCGATTTCGACGTAGCCCTCGTTCGGTTCCAAGAGACCGGCCGCCAGTTCCAAAAGGGTCGTCTTCCCGGAGCCGCACGCGCCCATGACGGCCACGCGCTCGCCGGAGCCTATCGAAAAATTCAGACCGTGGAACACGCCGTGCCCGTGGTGACGGATGTCGACCTCGCGGAAACCGAGGGCGGCGGGAGCGTCGACCGGCTCCATGCCTTCGCCGTCGTCGCGTTCCATCGGCAGGTCTAAGATGTGGCCGATCTTATCCATGCCCGCCATCAAATCGTAGTACGCTTCGATGTGCTTGCCCAACTTGGCGACGGACGCGACGATGGCCGACACGATCAGTTCCG
>JBOFFD010000215.1:0-4719 GCA_051648425.1 Planctomycetia bacterium | reverse complement strand
TCGCACACAACACCGATCGGCGCCGCGTCTTCGCGTTACGGAACCGGAGCGCCAGCACTGGGCGCCGGCGCGCCGGTCGCGGCGTCGTCGGCCGGCTTTTGCAGCCGAACCAGCGTCCGCGACTCGTTGTGGTCGGCGCTGTAGTGAATCAGAACCGGCGCCTCGTCTTTCGTCAAGTTGTAAAGACCGGTTTCAAAGATGATCGACGTGTCGTCGCCGACGGTCCAAGCCGCCCGCTGGGTCGTTTTGTCGACCATGCCGACGATCGGGTAGTTTTGGTTTTGCTCTTTGTCGAAGTAGTTGCCGCGAAGGACGCCGGCCTTGTCGACCGCCAGTTGCAAAACGCGGTCGGCGGCGCTTTCGCCGTCGGCCGCCAAGCCGAAGACGCCGAGCGGCAGCCATTGGTCGGCGTCGTCGGCCGGCTGGTCGGCCCCTTCATGGGCTTGGTCCCGCACCGCCGCGTAATACTGCCCGCGCGAAGCCGCCGGTTCGCCGTCGACGTAGATTTCGTCGCCATCGTAGTAGATGTTGGCGCCGTAGTCGTAGACCACCGGCTGGCCGACGACCCCTACGTAGGGGGCGACCGCCGTGTAGGCGGGGGCGTACCAGACGCCGTAGGTCACGCCAGCGCCATACCAGGCCGTTGGATACCACGAACCGAAGTACCGGTTGCACCAGACGGGCGAGAAACAGTTCCAGTCGTGCCAGGTGCCGCGGTAGCCGACGTAACGGGCGCCGTACACGCTTCGGCCGCCGGCGTAGAAACTGGTGCTGCGCCGGGAAATGGTCGAGATTCCGTTGGAGGCGACCAGCGACCTGCTCCCGCCGGCGATGACGCCGTTCGGTCCCACGGCGATACCGCCGCGCCGTCCGCCCGCCACCGATCCATACGGACCGGTTCGGCCGGCCGCGCCCTTCGCCCCGACATAGGTTCGGCCGCTGGGGGTCTGCACCGCCGTCGCGCGGCCGGCCGCACCGGCGGAGCCCAGCGGGCCGGTCGTCTTCGCCGCGCCGCCGGCGGTCGCGACCTTGAGGCCGGCGGGGCCGGTGTAGGTTCGGGTGCCGCCGACGCCGGTCGTCGAGTGGATGCCGAGGAAGTCGTCGACCCGACCCGCCGACGCCCCGCTGTAACTGCGGGAACCGGACGACCCAGCGCCGGAAAACCCGGCCGACGGTCCAAGATTCGGTCGAGACACCGCGTTGAACGACGACGCGCGGGCGGCGGTGTGCGACGAACCGTAGGAGCCGGCCGAGTAACGGGAGGCGCCGTACGAACCGCCGCCGTACGACCGCGACGCGCCGTACGATCCCCCGGACGTCCGGGCGGTGCCGTAAGAGCCGCCGCGCGCCCCGCCGCCCCCCCCGCCGCCCCGGCCGCCGACCGCCCAAACCGGCGTCGGCGCGGCGACCAAAAAGACGAGCAGGGCGACGATTGCTCGTCGTCCGCCCGGCGCTCGTTCAATCTTGCGACTTCCGTCGGCGGTCATTGCTTCGCGTCCTTCGTCCCGACGGCGTCCTTCGGCAGCAGGTCGTCGGCGTCCTTAACGCCGAGCGCCGGCGCCGCGTCGCCTTCCTTCTTGCGAACGACCGTCACCTCTTCAATGTTCGGCAGAAACTCTTCGCCGAGCTGTCGGCCGATCGACTTCCATTTGTATTTGTCGGCGTCGATCGTGGTCAGCACGTGGACGGCGCTGGCCTTTCGGCCGTCGGGCAGGGTCGCGGTCGTTTTGACCAACCAGCGGTCGGCGCGGCGGGTCCACATCCCTTCGCCGAAGCCGCCGTCGGAGTCGAAAACCCACGAACGGATCTGCTTGCTTTCAGGATCCCAACCGATGATCTGCGTGCCTTCCAGATCCTGGTCGGACGTGATCGCCGCCCGAAACGAGCCGACGAGGAAGTTGCGGTTCTTCGTCCACCGGACGACGGTTTCAATCACGCCGCCGTCGCCGGCGTCGAGCCATTCGCCGACCATCCACTCGAGTTCCTTCAGTTGCCCGTAGTTGGACGGCACATTCGGCAGCGTCGTCTCGCGGGTGCTGTCGAGCAGCCAACCGTCGTCGTCGCGCACCAGCACGGCCAGGTAGGTTCGTTCGCTCGGATCCGACCCGGTGCGGGCCACGACCGCCGTCCCCTCTTCGACCGCGACGTCGGGCGAGATCAACCGAACCTGTAGGTCGAGCACTTCGAGCCGAAGGTCGCCCACCTCTTCAAACAGGCCGGCGAAGGTTTTTTCGATGGCCTCGCGGCCGACGATTTTTCGGCCGTCGGGAGCTAGGTATTCGCCCTTCGGACTCCAGTAGGACGACAGGGTCTTCGCATCGCGTTTGTTGTACGCTTCCAGGTAGGTCTTGCGGAACGCCCGAACCTGCTCGACGGCGTCGGCTTCCGCCGGGCTGCTCGGCTTGGGCAGCGCCGGCGCGGGCTTGACCGTTGCGGCCTTGGCGGGCGCGGCTTTCGCCGGCGCGGCCTTAACGGGCGCGTCGGTCGCCGGATCGACCTCGGCTGGCGCGACTTTCGCCGGCGCCTCGGCCTTTTTTGCTTCCTTCGCGGCGGGTTGCGCGACGGCGGTCATGGACGACCCCACGACGCACCCGATCAGCACGGCCCATCGAAGCGACGATTTCCAAACCACGGACGACCCCTTCCGTCGATCAACCCCGTCGACCCAGCGACCGACTTCCATCCACGAAGCCGCCGGGCCTTTCTACCGAAAGCGACGTCGGGACTGTACCCTGTCTTGATGGACCTCCAAAGCTCGCGGTAGCGAGGACCGAAACGTAGGGCGGACCTCCTGGTCCGCCCAAGTGGGGAACCGGTTGACTTCACGTCGTCGCAGGGAGCAAAACAATCTCGCGGAGAGGCCCATTCGGGCGGACCAGGAGGTCCACCCTTCGTTTTTGTCGCCCTACACCGGCGGTGCGACGGCGGGCGTGAAGCCGTCGGCGGGGCCGACCAGTTCGATGGCGTTCGTCGGGCAAACCAACACGCACGCGCCGCAGTCGACGCAATGGTTCGGTCGCGCCAGCCACGGTCGGTCGTTCCAGAGCGTCAAGCAGTCGGTGGGACACACGACGACGCACCACTGGCTGCACGTGCAAGCGGCGTGATTGAAGACGGGTAAGGCGGCGGGCGTCGAACGCGACCACATGGCGGCGAACCCCCGAAGCGGATTTCCTTGTGGTCCAACGAAAAAGGGCTTGGTCGAAACCAAGCCCTTTTCGATGGTCGGCGGTGGAATTGGAGACGAAGGGATTTGAACCCTCGACCTTCGCATTGCGAACGCGACGCTCTCCCAACTGAGCTACGTCCCCGCTGACTCGGCCGACCAAGTGTATCCTTGCAAACAAAGATGGCAAGAGGTGGATTTTGGTTCGCGGGCAAACAAGAATCCGCCGCGACCTCAGTCGGCCATTTTCGACGCGGCGGCGAAGGCGTCGGCGACGACCGGCGGTCGACCCACCTTCACCTTGATCGACCGCCAACCCTTGGCCGCCATCGCGCCGGCGCGCTCGGCCGCCACCGCCGGCGCCTCGGCCCCGATGACGAACTTCAGCCGGACGTCGTCCTTCGTCGGGCATCGGCCGCCGAGCAACTGATGGATCGGTACTCCCAGCTTCTTCCCCTGCAGATCGAGTCTTACACCCAGGGCGATGCCCCGAGCTGGCGGAGGGGCGCCCTTTCAGGGCTAAGAATCCGTTTTGGTGGTACTTCAAATCGTCGACGCCGTCCGATGAACTTTCACGCCGACGTAATGGGAGGCCGTGTAGACGTCACGCCCTGAAAGTTCGAGCCGGATTTGGTGCGGCAAGTTCTCACCGAGAAGCAATTTCACGCGGTCGCTGCCATACGAGCGGCTTCCACTCTCACATAGTGGCCAGCAGCGCCGCGACCTGCTCCCAACGCACCGACGGAAACTGCTCGAGAAACCCGTCGACGTTGTAACCAGCATCCAGGTGATCGAAAAAGGTCTGAACGGCGACGCGGGTGCCGGCGAAACACGGTTCGCCGTGCATGACGTTCGGATTGCTCGTCACGATCGGTTCCATCTCGGCATCCTCTCTCTTACATCCGGGCCTATCCGTTCTGAAGGACATTCTCCGCCAGCCCGTCAATACGAATTGTACTGGTCGCCCCGCCGTTCAGAAGCTGTAATGCTTCAGCCCGTCGCGGTCGAGTTCGACGCCCAGTCCGGGGCCGGAGGGGATGGCGAGGTAGCCGTCGGCGTCGAGCGTCATCGGCGCGGCGAGCAGGTCGTCGATGTATTTGCAGGGGGTTAGGAACTCGACGTACTTCGCCACCGGCAGCGAGGCGACGAACTGCAGGTCGGCCGCCACGCCCACCGCCGTATTCCAACCGTGCGGCACCACCATCGCGCCGCAATCGTCGGCCGTCTGCGCAATGCGGCGCATTTCGGTCAGACCGCCGCACTTGGTCGCGTCCGGCTGGACGATATCGAACGCGCCGCGCTGCAGAAACGGCAGAAAACTCTGCCGGCGGACCAGCACTTCGCCGCCGGCGATCGGCACCGGCGACGCCTCGCGCAGCTTCACGAATCCTTCCAGGTCGTCGGGCGCGAGCGGTTCCTCGAACCAGCCGACGCCGTAGTCGCCCAGCATCTTCGCGGTATTGACCGCCCACTTGTAGTCGTGCGGCCAGAATTCCTCGCTGCCGCCGGCGTCGACCAACAGGTCGACGTCGGGGCCGACGGTCTCGCGGGCG
>JBOFFD010000214.1:0-11379 GCA_051648425.1 Planctomycetia bacterium | reverse complement strand
ACGTGAAATAACTGCCTGTACGCTTCCGCCGGTCGTGCGCCGCCGAGTCGTCGCCGAGCTTCGCACCGTCGAGCAGTTGCAGGTACAACGACGACCGGTCGCCGATGGAAGCTTCGCGCAACGCGCGGGGACCGTCGCCTCGGCCCGAAACGGCGGCCTCGACGGCGGCGGCCAATGCGTATTCCGGCGCCAAGCCCTCGGCCGTGATTCGGGCGGCCCGCCGTTCAACCCACCGAACCAATTCCTCCGTCGGCTCCTCCCTCGATTCGCTTCGAGCTACTGGACCGGGCCTTTTCGACCGACTGGTTCCGCCGTCCGTCGCCATGGGAAAAACCCTCCGCGCGCGGCCGCCCGGCCCGAGTCGACGGGCGCTGGAAGCGGCACGATGGCGCGGTCGTCTTTGGTAGAACGCCGGCGAAGAAAAAACAGGGGTGGCGCGGTAAAACCGCGCAAATCGTTAAAACTGGACTTGGAAGTGGAACTGAACTTCAAGATCGTAATCGCGATCTTCCATGAGCGGCACGCCGATTCCCACCGCTCCCTGCGCCATTTTCCCGACGAAGTAGGTGGCGCCGAAGGTGGCGTTGACCACGTCGCGGTAGACGATGCTGGACAACACGCCCGACGGCGCGTCGCCGAGCGGCGTGTACACATGCAGTTCGACCGTCGGCGCGAAGCCGGTGATGAACTGGGTGTACGTCTCGTCGCGGTAGAGCCAGTAGCCCAGCCCGACGTCGGTGTGCAGCAGCATTTGGTCTTCGTCGACGCTGGGGACGTCGAGCTGCTCGAACCCCTGTAGGTACCAGCGGGAGTCGGCGGGGGTCCACAACCACCCGACGAACGGGGCGACGTAGTAGATGTTCCCGACCGGCAGCGGCTGGCCGCCGATCGGAAAGCCGACGCCCACCCCGGCGGTCAGCGCGAACTGTTCGGTCCGGTACAGCAGCGCTTTGAACGACGCTCGCGCGTCGCCCCAGTTCGAGTCGTCCGGTTCGCCGGCGAAATCGGAGAAGGTGTTGTTGGTCGACCGAACTTCGATGGAGCCGCGCCGCCCCCAGAAGGCGTATTCGACGCCGAGGAAATGACGCTGCACGTCGCCGCCGGTGCCGTAGGCGTCGTTGAAATAGTTGAAACTGTACAGCAGCCGGGTGGTGGGAATCGGACTGGTGAAGTCGGCGATCTTATACCGCTTGATGGTGCGCTGCTCGGCGATTTCCTGCGGCGTGTCTAAGACCGGGTCTTCCCCGCCGCCGTCGCCGTTGCCGCCTCCCCCGTCGTTGGTCGCCGGCGGTTGGTTGCCGTCGAACACGATGCCGAGGAAGTCGCCCAACATATTGGGCGCGACGACGTTCGGGCCGGCCGGCAGATCGAACGCGGAACTAAGATCCGTCGCTCCCGGCGCGCCGACATTAAGATTCGCGACCGGGGCGGCCGCTGGTGCGTTCAGAATCGGTTCGGGCCGCGGGGCGATCCCGCCGGCCTCGCCGGGTGGTGCGACGCGAGCGGCGCCGGGCGCGGGAGGCGTCGCCTCCGGACCCGGCGCAACGCTCGGTCTGCCGCCTTCCGCGCCGTCCATCGGCGGTCGCACGACATCGGTCGGCGCTTCGTCGACGACGGGGTTCGGGGCCAGGGCTGTCGGGATGCGAACGGCGCCCGGCGTCGCGGCCTTTTTTTTGGGATGAAAAAAGGCGACCTGTTGGATCGCAGCCCCGGCTTGCGTTTTCAAGGCGTTGGTGACCGCCGCCGCCTTGAGAGCCGTCGCAGTGATTGGGCAACCGCCGGGACAATGCCCGAAACCGTACGCCGTCGGCGGACAGAGCCAAAGACCCGCGCCCGCCAGCGTCGCCAGCAGCCTGCTGGAAGTCTTTCCGCGTCGAACCGTCGTCGTCGTTCGGCGCATAGACCACGTCCCCCCAGCAACCGCCGGTTCGCCCGACGGCGACCCACTTCACCTTTCATCGACGAAACCCCGCCGCCAAGTTGAACCCAAGCCGATTCCATCGGCGCCACCGGCAAACTCTTCGCGTCTTACAGCTCGGTGCAGGCGCCGAAGATGCCGGTTGCGACGGTTTTAATGGAGACGCCGGCGACCGACGCCCGAATCGGAAGAGAAGAGGCGGAAGTAGGCCGACGGTCGACCACGTCGATCTTCGGCGCCGCGGCGGAGGTGAAGCGTGTCTCGAAAACCTGACGACAATACCGTTCGCGGATGGTGGGGGGCGCTCGCCGCCGTCGCGCGTCGGCCGCGCGGCGACCGCTTCCGCGTCGAACAGTTGGAGGACCGCTCCGTCCCCGCCACTTTCGTCGTGGCGAACGCCGCCGACGCCGGCGCCGGCAGCCTCCGCGACGCCATCGCCCAGGCGAACGCCCTGCCCGACGCCGACCAAATCACGTTCGACGCAGCCGTCTTCGGTACGCCGCAAACGATCACGCTCGCCAGCGGAACCCTGACCGTCGCCGGTCCGGTGCAGATCGTCGGCCCCGGCGCGTCGCTGCTCACCATCACGCAAGGCGCGGGCGGCCAGCGGTTGTTCACCATCGACAACGGCTCGCCGGGCGTCGTCGACGTCGGTCTCAGCGGCGCGACCCTGACCGGCGGTTCGTCGACCGGCGACGGCGGCGCGATCCTCAGCAATGAAAACCTGACCCTCGCCGACGCCGTCTTTACCGGCAACACCGCCGCCGGCCGGGGCGGCGCGATCTATCAGACCGCCGGTCTACTCACCATCCAACGCGCCACCCTCGCCAACAACACGGCGGCCAGCGGCGGCGCGGTGCAGACCGCGCAGGGCGCGTCGCTGTTCCTCGACGCCAGCACCGTTCGCGCCAACTCGGCGACCGGCTTCGGCGGCGGCGTCTACACGGCCGGCGGCGGCGCGATCCAAAACAGTACGATCCATGCCAATCAGGCCGGCGGCGACGGGGGCGGCGTCTTCAACGAAGCCCCCCTGCCCGGTCCGACCCTCACCATCCGCAACTCGACCGTTTCCAGCAACCGTGCGGGGGGCAACGGCGGCGGCGTCGCCAACGAAAACAACGGCGACTTGGCGCTCGTAAGCACCATTCTGGGCGACAACACCGCCGGCTTCGGCGCCGACCTGTTCAGCAACCTGGCCGCCACCGCCCGCGCCGACTTCTCCCTCGTCGAAAACCCCAACGGTTTCGGCGTGCTGCCTGGCGGCAACAACCTCCTCGGCGTCGACCCGCTGCTGACGCCGATCGCCGACAACGGCGGCCCGACGCTCACCCAACAACTGCAGATCGGCAGTCCCGCCCTCAACGTCGGCTCCAACCCGGCCGGCTTGGCGTTCGACCAGCGCGGCCCCGGCTTCCCCCGCCTCGTCTTCTCGCAGGTCGACATGGGAGCCGTGGAAGGCTGTACGCCGCGGATCACCGTCAGCGGCGCTGACCTCGTCATCGACGGCTGCCCCGACCCCGACGTGATTCTGATCGCCCCCGGCTCGGCGCCGGGCTTCGTCGCCGTCACCACCGACGGCAACTTCCGCGGCCAGTTTCCGGTGACGGGAGCGATCATCGTCAACGCCGACGCGGGCGACGATACGATCACGGTCGACGCCGCGATCCTTCTTCCGACGCAGCTTTCCGGCGGCGAAGGCAACGACGTCGTCACCGGCGGCGGCGGACCGAGCGTGCTGAACGGCGACGCCGGCGCCGACCGACTCGTCGGCAACGCTCAGGCCGACGCGCTTTCCGGCGGAGCCGGCAACGACACCCTTGACGGCGGCGCCGGGGGCGACGTCTTGAACGGCAACGACGGCGCGGACGTGGTCGTCGGCGGCGACGGCGATGACACCCTCACTGGCGGTACCGGCGACGATACGCTCACCGGCGGCACGGGGAACGACACCCTCACCGGCGACGCCGGTAACGACGGGATCGACGGCGGAACCGGCGACGACGTGTTGAACGGCGTGGGCGGCGCTGATGCTTTGACCGGCGGCGACGGCGCCGACGTTTTGGACGGCGGTTCGGAGAACGACCGGCTTGACGGCGGCAACGGCGCCGACGTCGTGCGCGGCGGCGCCGGCGACGACGCGGTGAACGGCAACGACGGCGCCGACCAACTGGCCGGCGGCGACGGCGCCGACGTGTTGCAGGGCGGTTCGGGGAATGACAGCCTTGCCGGCGACGGTGGAACCGACCGACTTTCCGGGAACGACGGCGACGACGTTCTGGACGGCGGCGCGGGCGTCGATCTCGTCAACGGCGACGCCGGCGACGACGACCTGGCGGGCGGCTCCGGCGAGGATACGTTGAACGGCGGCCTGGGAATCGACCGCGCCGACGGCGGCAGCGGCGACGACGTCGTGAACGGCAACGACGGCGACGACGACCTTTTCGGCGGCACAGGTCAAGACCGCGTCTTCGGCGGCGCCGGCGAAGACTTGGTCAGCGGCGGCGACAACAACGACAGGTTGGAAGGGGGCGCTGGCGGCGACCTACTCGACGGGGGCGACGGCGCCGACGTTCTGCGCGGCGGGGACGACGCCGACATTCTGGACGGCGACGCCGACGCCGGCTCGCCGCTGGGAACCGGACCGCGTCTGGTCTCCTTCGGCGAAGGAGACGATCAGCTCTTCGGCGACGCCGGCAACGACGAACTGTTCGGCGCGGGCGGCGACGACCAGTTGACGGGGGGCGACGGCGCCGACGACCTACGGGCCGACGAATCGCGCACCGGTCGGACGTTCACGGGCGACGACGTTTTGGATGGCGGCGGTGGGAACGACCTGTTGGTCGGCGGAGCCGGCGACGACGTCTACCGGTTTGAAAACAACTGGCGCATCGACTTCATGCAGGAGCTCGCCGGCGGCGGCCGAGATGTGCTCGACTTCACCCGGCTGACCCGGCGCGTCACCTTCCAACTGGGCAGCGACTCCCTCCCGGCGAACGCGGTCGCCATCGTCAACGGAACGACCGACGCCTCGCAAATCCAGGCCGCGCTTGACGGCGTCTTCCGGGCGATCGGAGCCGACCTGTCGCGGTCGAAGGAGTTCCCGGCCAGTCTCGCCCGCGGCGCGTTGCTCTTCGACACCGACCAAATCGAATCGCTGCTTGGCGGATCGGGCGACGACACGGTGCGATTCGTCGAAGACGGTCAGGCGCCGCAGGCGTCGTTCGACGGCAAGGGCGGCGTCGATTCGCTCGACTACACGCTGTCGAACCTCGACTCGATCGCGGTGAATTTGGCGGCCGGCGTGGCGACCGGCTTAGCCTCGGTGCGGAACGTCGAGCAGGTGTTCGCCACGTCGCCGGTCACGCCGGCCCCGCCGGACGACGGCGGCGTGGTGATCCTCGCCGGCGAGGCGAAGCGGCGCGGCCCGTCGATTTCGTCCACGCTGGAAGAGAAGACGTCGGCGGCGTTGGACAAGCCGTTGGTCGAATCGACCGTGTAGACCGCGGGCGTGGTTTCCGCGGGCGCGCTCGAGGGATGTCCGCCGTCGCCGCCGGCCGACGCCCTTGTCGAAACGCATTCAACTCCGAACAATGCGGACGATCAGCGGGCGGCCTCGTCGACCGTCGCCCGCACTAGAATCCCTATTCGCGCGACGTTCGCGTCTTTTTCCGACGTCGGCCGCCAGCCTCTGCCAGAGGGCGTCAGAGATGATTTCCTACGCGTCGCTATGCAGCGATTTCTATTTAAACTGCTACCTCAACACGGAGATGGAACTGCCGCAGAACCGCGACACCGTTCTGCACTACTTCCGCCAGATGGGCAAGGCGTTCCCGACGATGTCGAACTTCTACACCCGCGAGCCGGGCGAGTTCGTCTTGGAAGAAGACAAACAGTCCGGCAGCTACCGTTGGTCGACGTTGGAAGCCCGCCGGATCGCCTCCGGCCACCTCAGCCCCTCGACGTTCGAGGACTGCCACCGACACAACGAGCTGATGTTGGAGTTGGCGCCGCCGCTGTTGTCGATCGACCATCTCGACTGCGAAGCGCTCGATGTAATGTTCGGCTTCGATTTCGTGTACAAAGGCAATCACGACGAAGTGGTCGCCGAAGCGCTCTTGGGCGAATCGAAGTTGGGCAGTCTGTTGTCGCTCGGCGGCAGCCGAACGGTCGATTTCGAGCCGACGCTGACGATCGCCCTGGATGAAGCCTGCCGACAGCAGGCGCGGCTGAGCATCGCCACCCGCACGAATTCCTACCAAGTGCGCACCGGACAGTACGACGAGGAAGCGATCAGCGTCTATTTCACCATTCGACAGTACTGGAACTCGGGGACCGAAGGAGCGTTCGCCGATTCGTACCGTCGGCAGTTCGAGATCGGCCAGGAACTGGTCGATTCCCTCATCGTACCGAACATCGTGGTGCCGTTGTCGGAAGCGATCTCGGCCCGTTGACCGCGACGACGTTGAATTTTCGAGTTGGGAGTGGGCCATGCCGATCTACGAGTACGAACCGACGGGCGACCCCGGCTGCCCGACCTGCCGCGAGAAGTTCGAGGTGGTGCAGCGGATGGCCGACGAGCCGCTGGTCGCATGCCCGGACTGCGGGGCGGCGGTGCATCGGGTTTTCTCGACGCCGTCGGTGCATGGAGCGACGGCGGGCGACAAGATCACGAGCAACAAAAACCTTGCCGAAAAGGGCTTCACCAAATACGTTAAGTCAGGTGATGGTCACTACGAAAAGGTCGCCGGCAAAGGGCCGACGGTCATCAAACGCTAGAAGCTGATGCCGAGTCGGATTTTAGGGCGGCTTTCCTGAAGCCGTCGTCGTCCGCGGAAAGCACTGTTTTTCGAATAGAGAGTCTTCGACGCCATGGCCAAGCGGAAGAAAGCGGCGGAAATCGTCCATCTGGTCTGCAAAGAAACCGGCATGCAGAACTACACGTTGAAGAAAAAGCGCGGCGAGACCCGCTTGGAAGTCATGAAGTACTGCCCGAAGCTGCAGAAGCACACGCTGCACGTCGAAAAGCGCAAGTAAGCCGGCAACCACGCCGCCGCGGGTTTTTCAAAGGCCGGGACAATGGGCGCCAAGATCCTACGACCGGTCAACATCGTGTCGGACCGCGACCAACGCCGCGTCGTTGTCCATTGGTCCGACGGCTTTCGTCACGCCTACCCGTGGTCGTTCCTGCGCGCCCACTGCCCTTCGGCCACTGAACGAGTCGCACGCGAAAACGCCAACCCGCTTCAGGTCTTGGCGAAGATCCCCAGCAGCGACCTCGTCGGCGTCCGGCTGGTCGGATCGTACGCCATCGGCTTGACATGGGCCGACGGCCACGCCGTCGGCATCTATACCTGGGAATATCTGCGCCGGCTCTCCGACGACCCGGCCGTCGAGACGCTGGCGATCGGCTAGTCCTTCGCCTTCGCCGTGGCGAATCCAAAGGTCTCGGCGTCTTCCGCCAGGTCGCGCAGCACCCGCTCCAACCGACCGCGAAGAATCTCGCCGACCCGACCGACGGTCCGTTCCCCGGTCGGCAGCATCTTCCAACAGTCCGCCGCCGCCGACCGCAGCGCCGCGTCGACCATGAAGGGATGACCGTTCGGCGCAACGTCGGTCGGCGTCCAGACCTCAAAAGCCGCCGTCCGCAACGGCTGCGATTCGACGGGCGTGCGAAGCGGTTCCACGGCGCCGTCGATGCGTTGCAGAATGGCGGCGACCGACGACCCCGCTTCCACCACCGCCGCCGCCCCCATTCCGCGGTCCTCGGCGACGAGGGCGGCGAACAGGTGCATCGGTTCGACCACCGCCGGCCGGCGCCGCTCGACGGCGACGGCGACGACGCGTTCCAAGCGCGGGCTGACGGCGATGTCCGACACCGGTTCGCCCCCCATCAGCAGAAAGCCCAGAACCGCTTCGCGGAAACGGGCCGGGTCGAGGCCGGCCGCCGCCGCCGGGTTCATCGGCGACGGATCGGCCGCCAACGCGAGCAGCAGATGCTCGCAGCCGAGGTAGTCGTGCCGAAGCCGGGCCGCCTCGGCGTAACTGCCGCGCAAGACCTCCAAGGCGGCGTCGGTGAACAGACGCGGCGACGTTTCCCAGAGCGGCGGCTCGGCGAACATAAGGTTTACCACCCTATTCCGTGTTAATCCCGGTCACGCGCTACGCACTACGGTCGACGATCAACTATTCACTTTCCTTGACGGGTCATCCTCCGGACGACCTCGGCGGCAACTTGTGCCTCGTCCCAGGTGGGATTCATGCCGCGGAGGTAGTCGGCGATCAGCCGGCGCGCCGTTTTATTCATTTCGACGGCCATCTCGGCCCGCTGCGACGACGTCATCTTTCACAAGACGGCCGCGACCGCTTCGTCCATCACTTCCATTCGGCGGGGGTCTGGAATGAACAGCATCGTTTACACCCTCCGATCACCCATCGATCGTCGCGGCCTCGAACTCCGCGATCGTAAACAAGCGGTCGACCGTTGCCGCCTCAAGCAGCGCTTCCTTTCGTCCCGCCGACGGCTTATCGTTTTCGAGCGTCGCCGCCAGTGCGACGTCGGCCGACCGCCTCGCGCCCAGGGCAAGGTTCACGCGATGTCGTTCGGCGCTGAACGGCGTCGAACCGCCGAAGGCTTGGGCGGGCATGACCGCGCCGAATCGGCCTTGAGTGCCGTCATGGCCGCGGGCGATGTACTGAAGTTGCACGCGGCCGGACGTGTTGACGATGCGAACCCGATCGGTGGAGCGCAGCAACAAGGCGCGCGTCGCCGACGTTTTCGGAGCGACCATCCATCGGCCGCCGCCCACTCGGTACTCAAAGCGGCCGCCGACGACGCGGAGGTTGAACAGCGCGACGCCGCGACGGCCGCCGGTGTCGGGGTCGTTGAACGCGGTCGCTCGGCCGGACCGTTCGCCGATAAGTGCGGCGGCGCCTACGCCCCGGGCGCCCACCAAAGGATTCAACAACCGGGCCGACGGGCGGAACGCCAAGTTCAGCGTCGGCGCCCGGTTCAGAACGTCGACCCGAAGGTTCATGCTGACGACGGCGGCGTCTTCCCCGAAATTGAACTGGCCGGCCCCTTCGCGCGACCGCGCCGTCACCACCAGCGTGAAGGACGACCCGACGTTCGCCGGCGTGACGAGCGACAACCCCGGCAACTCCGCCGGCGTCACCGACCACAGACCCGGCGAAATTTGCCGGCCGGCCGAGAGGCGGCTGTCCGCCGGCACGTTGCCGACGGTCACCCCCAGGGTTTCGCTGCCGTCGACGTCGACCAACGACGCCGCAATACCTAGAGGGATCGGGGTGTTTTGGAACCCCTGCACGCCCGCCGCCGGCACCGCCAAGTTCGGCCGTTGCGCCAACCCTTCGCCGGCGGTGGCGCCGGCCGGCGGCGGTTCGATCCCCAGCAGCATCGCCGCGTTGCGGTTGCCGTTGAGGTTCACCAAGCGGACGAAATAAGTCGCCCCGGCGACGGTGTTGAACCGCAGCCCTTCATTGCCGAAACCGCCCAGCAGGTTTTGATTGCTTTGGGCGATCGGATTGAAGGCGGCGTCGGTGACTTCCAGACCGACGTCGCTGACCAGGTCGAGCGACGCCACGGCGACCGCCGTCACGCCGTCGCCGGCGGTCGTGAAGCGGAAGACGTCGGTGTCGGTGAAAGTGTGGAAGGTAAGCGGCCCGACGACCGCCAGCGAAGTGATGACGCCGAGGTTCGTGGCAGTGGCGGGGGTATCGTTGGAGACGGGCGACTCGCTGGCGTCGGGATTGATCGGCGGGCCGGCGATCGCGAAGCTGTACGCCGCGCCCGAAGAGCCGAATCCCCCCGCCCGCACCACGGCGAAGTAGCCGACCCCGGCGGTGAAGTCGAAGTCGATCCGTTCGCCGCCTTGACCGCCGAACTCGGTCAAGTCTCGATCGCTGAAGGCCAAGAACCCGCCGTTGGCGTCGTACAGTTCCACCCTCAAATCGTTGAAGGCGTCGGTCGACGACGTGCCGATCGAAAACCGACCGGTGTCGGCCGCGACGAAACCGAAGACGTCGAGATCCGCCGGCGTGTGGACGGTCAAGTTTTGGAACGCGGAGTCACGACGGACGCCGAGCGCCGTGGCGGCCGGAAAGGTGTCGTTGAACTCCAGGAAGTCGGCGGCCGGCGCCGTTCGGTCTTCCAGCGTCTCGAAGCGACGTTCGACGGCGCGCGGCGTCTCGGCACGCGGGTTGGTGATTCGGTGGTGAGCAACCATTCGGTCGGCCTTCTTTGCTGTCGTACAAAGCGTTGTGGGTTCGCGACGTATTCAGCGTCGCCGACCGTGCATCGGAAACAGCGTCCTCCTCAGGTCATCGTATCGGTCGACGGCTCGACCCGCATGGAAATCAAGATCGCGCGACCGATACAATCAGCCAGAGCACTGTTGCACCGGCCGTGTCGATTCCGCCGAAGTTGCGGACGGCTTGCGGCCCACCGTGCCAGCCGGCAGTCGGTCATGCGGCGTTCCGTCTCAGGTTGTGGCGATCGTCCTCCGGCGCTATAATCCCTCGTGGTCGCGTCGAGCACTTCGGCCGACTCTTGAGAGGCGATCGCAATCGTGGACAAAATTCGCGTCGGGGCGGTGAATTACCTTAATACCAAGCCCCTCGTTCGTCGTTTGCCGGAACTCGCGCCCGAGATCGACCTGGTGCTGGACGTTCCGAGTCAACTGGCGGTCGACTTGGAAGAAGGCCGGCTCGACGTCGCCCTCATTCCGTCGATCGAATACTTCCGCGGCGGTCGCTACTCCATCATTCCCGGCGTCAGCATTTCGTCGTACGGCCCGGTGGTCAGCGTGAAACTGTGCAGCCGAGTGCCGTTCCGCGACGTCCGCCGCATCGCGCTTGACGAAGGTTCGCGTACGAGCATCGCGCTTCTGAACATCCTGCTGCACCATCTTTTCGGCGTCGACCCGAAGACCGAACCGATGCCGCTGTACAAAGAGGCGCTTGACAGCAAGACCGACGCCACCCTCGTCATCGGCGACCGCGCGTTACGCGTGCCCGACGGTTCGTTCCCCTACACGCTTGACCTCGGATACGAATGGTCTCGGTGGCACGGTCTGCCGTTCGTGTGGGCGTTTTGGGCGGTGGCGCCAGGCGTCGAACTTTCGCCAAAGACCATGCAGGCGTTCGTGAGGGCGAAGGAGCTCGGCAAGCCGGAGATACCGGCGATCGCCAAGAGCGAAGCGGCCCGGCTGCGGGTCGACGAAGCGTCGTGCCAGTATTACCTGCAACACGTCATCCGCCACGACTTCGGTTCCGAGGAATTGGAAGGTCTGACGCGCTTTTACGAGGCGGCCGTCGAACGCGGCCTGGCCCCGGAAGGAGTTTCCTGTGTCTTCCACGGTTCGCAGTCTCTTGCAAAAAGTCATTGACGGCGGCCGCTTGACGCCGGAAGACGGTCTTACACTGTTTCAGTCGGCGAAACTGAC
>JBOFFD010000213.1:0-3134 GCA_051648425.1 Planctomycetia bacterium | reverse complement strand
TTGGCTTTACGCGAAATCTAGGACGCCGTCGGCTCGACGCAGGGTCTAAAATCCACCGGTTCGGACCGGTTCCGTCGGGTTCCCCCGGAAAATACCGAACGTGTATGCTACGGAAAAAGCCCGAACGAAAAAAGGCGCGGCCGACGATTTTTCGCGGTTGTCACTTTGAACGCCCGCCTCTTCCCCGAACGGTCTCGTCACCTCGTTGCAGCCGACGCGGCTCCCTCTTGAACCGTCGTCATCGGTTCAGCGACTGGATCGGCGAATCGGCGGCGTCGGTCGAGCGCTCCAACACCAGAAGAAACGGACCGATCGTCGTCCCGTCGATCGACCACCACCCGCGGATCGTTCCTTCGCCGTCGTAAACCCCGTCGTATTTGACGGCGTGCCGGCCGACGTACTGCTTCACCATCGTCACCACCCCCGCCGAGGTGTACGTCCCCACGAACATGAACGGCGCGACGCAGTCGACGCCCGCCCCGGCGATCGTCCCCTTCGACATCCGCAGCCGAAGGTTGCGCATCTCCTGCCGGCCGAACCCCGGCTGCTCCCAGTAGCCCTGCCAAGGCAGGGAGCGGTCCGCGGCTGATCGGTCGGACGGCGCGCCGTCCTCGCGTGGTTGGTCGGGTTCATCGGGAAGACTCGGCACGGGCGTCCTCTTACTGTCGATCGACGCGCCGTCCAGCCCCGCCTTACGCCGGCAGCGGCGCGGTCGCGTCGTAGACGATGGGATAGTTGTCTCCCGCGATAATTTCACCCTCGGGGACGATCGGCGTATTCGCCAGCAGCGGCTGTTTGCCGTCGGCGCTGCGGGTTTCGGGGTGCATGAAGTTCAGCACCACGCCCCGCCGCGGCCGATCGGAGACGTTGCCGTACGAACCGTGCAGCGTGAAGCAGTCGTGGAACGAGCATTGGCCCGCCTTCAAGATCATCGGCTTCGGTTGGAACTGCTCCAACTGTTCCGGCGTCAGACACTGCTTCACGGCGTCCATGTCCTTGGTCAGACTCACGCTCGGCAAGAGCGGCCAGCGATGGCTCTCGGGCACGAAGTAGACGCAGCCGTTGTCCAGGTCGACGTCGTCGAGGCCGATCCAACAGGTCAAGTGTCGCGCGGGAATGCTGCGCGTCCAGTAGGAATAGTCCTGGTGCCACGTCACGACGCCGGGATGACGCGGCGGCTTGTAGAAGACTTGGTCGTGCCAGAAGCGGACCTTGGGGCTTTTCAGAAGCTGCGACGCCGGAACCGTGATCTTCGGATTGAATAAGACGTCGTGGAAGGTTTCGTCGATCATCCACGCCCCAAGGAAGTGGAAGACGTTCTTGTTCGGGTTTTCTTTGTAGTCCTTGTCGACTTCGTACAGTTCGCCCGTGCGACGGTTCTCGCCCGAGCGGATGCGCTCGAGGCCTTCGCGTAAGAGGCCGATCTGCGTTTCGTCGAGCACCTGCGGGCCCTGCACGAAGCCGTCGCGGTCGAACGTTCCGACTTCGGCGGCGGTCAGCGAGCAGGCGCGACGGCCGGCGTCGTCCACCAGCGGCGCGAAGGCGTCGCCGATCATGCGATGGATCTTCTTAAACTCGGCGGCGGCGACGGACATCGAGAATTCCTCCCCAAAGCAACGACGGCGTCGGCGGCGGCGCCGTTTGGACGCCGGTGAAAATCGTTTCGTTCCGCAACGGATGCCACTGTCGATTCTATAGAATTTCTTCGGGGTAACCGCAAGAGGCGGTTCCCGGCATTCGCCGGTTTATTCTCTTTCTTCGCTCGCGTCTGCCCGCATCGATTCCGGAAAATTGCTTCGCCGGGTTCCCGGACCTGCTAGAATGGCGGCGGCGTCGTCCGCTCCGTTTCTCCGGCGGACCACCGACCGCCCGCACGGACGAAACCACCGAGTCGCCGGCGGAAAAAACTTCATGGCCGAGGTCGATCCCATGTCGTCGAAGCCGGACTTGGTCGCCGGGGACCACGGTCGCGTCGAGCCGGCCGCTTCCTGGTCCTTCCACGACCTAATGCCCGTCGGCCTGCTCCACTTTCGCAACGGCCGTTTCCTCTTGAACGACGTCGCCGAATCGATTCTCGGACGATCCGAATCCCCTGCGGCAACGGCCGATGAATGGCTGCGGACCGTCCTCCGAGACGACGGCGAATCGCGGCGAGCGCTCGACGGACCGCCCACCGGTTTCCCGGAGCCTGTTCGCGCGAGCGTCGTCCGAGGCGACGGCGAAATCCGCACCGTCGAATTCGTCGAACGACGTACCGTCGATGAAGTCGTCGTCGCGATCCGCGACGTCACGGAATCGGCCCGCCTCCATCGAATGTTGGAGCAGACGCAGCGGGCGGCGCGCGTCGGCGGCTGGCAGCTCGATCTGCGGACGAAGGCGGTCTACTGGACGGCCGAAACCCACTCGCTGCACGACACCGACCCGGTGTCGTACCAGCCGACGCTGGAGTCGGCGATGGCGTTCTACACGCCGGCATCGGCGTCGCTGTTGGGATCCGTCCTTCGCTGCTGCCAGCAGACCGGCGAGCCGTTTGATCTCGTTTTGGAGATCGTCACCGCCGCGGGTCGACGGGTTTCGGTGCGGGTGATCGGCCAGCCCGATTTGGAACGGCTCGACGGCGAAGTCGTTCGACTCTATGGCTCGTTTCAAGACGTGACGGCTGCGAAGCGGCTCGAAGCCGCCCTACGCGCGAACGAACAACGGCTGCGGCTGGCGCTCGACGCCGCCGCCATGATAAGCCACTCCTGGGACGCCGCCGCCGAGTCGACGAAGTATTCCGGCGACGTCCGCGCGTTTTTCCACGCGCCGCCCGATCTCGACTTGGACGGACCCGATGGGGTGTTCGTCTTGGTGCATCCCGACGACCGCGGCCGGCTCGCGCGCGAAGTCGAGTCGGCGAAGGTCCACCGCCGCGATTATCAGTTCGAGTTCCGCGGGGCGCAGCCCGCGCCCGACGGCGGCGACGCCTGGTTCTGTAGTCGCGGTCGTTTCGTCTGGGACGTCGACGGTCGGTCCGCCGGGCGCCTCGGCGTCACGACGAACGTCACCCAAGGCAAGAGGAACGAACTCGAACGCCGCCGCTTGGAACAACGGCTGCGGGAACATCAGCATCTCGAAAGCCTGGGCGTGTTGGC
>JBOFFD010000212.1:0-2583 GCA_051648425.1 Planctomycetia bacterium | reverse complement strand
GCGAGTTGGACGTGACGAAAGACGGCCTCGTCCGCGTCTACGACGCCGACGCCGCGAAGCCGACGTACCTGTTCGATCGCGGCGACGACGCGAAACCGGTCAAAACCGAATCGCTGGCGCCGGGCGTACCCGCCGCTTTCGGCTCGCTCGGCGCCGTCAAACCGGTGGCATTGTCCGCCGCCGACTACGCCCCTTCCCTGCGGCAGTACGTCTTAGACGACCTACGGCATCAAGCCGACGACGAAATCCGTCGGCTGACGGTGGAGCGCACCAGCGCCGACCAAGCGTGCGCGGCCGCCAAACAGACGGCGGGATCGACCGACGACGTCGCGCTGGTCGACATGGAAGCCGGCGCGGCCGTCGCCGCGGCGCGACTTGTGGCGGCCGAGGCGGCGCGACAAAGTTTGGACCGGCGCATCGCCGCCGAGACCGCGTCGACTTTGGGCGCGACGCCGGACGCGAAGGAAGTCGAACGGCTTTCGATCGCCGCCGGCGACGCCGGCCGAACGGCGACGGTGCTTCTTAAACTCGCCGACGAAATAGACGCCCGGAAGACCTCCCGCAATACGGCGCGGGCGCTGGCCGACAGATCGCGCGACCGATCGGCGGCGACGGCGGCGCACCAGCAGTCGGCGGCGACCCTGACGTCTAAGACGGCGGCCCTCGGCGAGGCGCGTAAGATCGAGGCGAAGCAAAAGGGCGAGCCGACGTACGAGCCGCTCGGCCCGGTCTATCCGAAGGAGAGCACCGGACGGCGGACCGCGCTGGCCCGATGGATCACCGACCCCGCCAACCCGCTGACGGCCCGCAACGCGGTGAATCACATTTGGCGGCGGCATTTCGGCGTCGGCTTGGCGCCCCGCATGTTCGACCTGGGCCGCAACGCCCCGCCGCCCAGCAACGAACCGTTGCTGAACTGGCTGGCCGTCGAATTCATTCAGAACGGTTGGAGCATGAAGAAACTCCACCGCCTGATCGTACTCAGCCGAGCCTATCGGTCGGCCTCCGGCGCCGCTACGCCGGAACTCGAAACCGCGAACAGTAAGATCGACTCGGAGAACCGCCTCTTGTGGCGCGCGAACCAAAGGCGCATGGAGGCCGAAGTCGTCCGCGACGCCGTGCTGGCGGTCGCCGGCATGTTGGATGCGGCGCACGGCGGCCCCGATCTCGACTACGCCCTCGGCATGACGTCGCCGCGCCGCAGCGTCTACTTCCGCAACGCCCGCGAGAAACAAATGATGTTTCTGCAAATCTTCGACGGGGCCGACGTCAATGAATGCTACCAGCGCGACGAAACCATCGCGCCCCAGCAGTCGCTGGCGATGCTGAACAGTCCGTTGACGCGCGCCGCCGCCGAGCGTTTGGCCGGGACGATCGGCGACCCGGCCGCGGAATCCACCAGAGAAACCGACGCCGCTTTCGTCGCCGCCGCGTTCCGCACGGTTCTCGGCCGGACGCCGTCCTCGACGGAAACGACGGAATGCCTGCGGTATCTGACGACGACCGAAAGCACGGCGACCCCTGCGGCGCGACTTCGGTCGCGCGCGAACGTCTTACACGTCCTCATGAACCATCACGATTTCGTGACGATCCGCTGACGGGAGATCAGCATGACCAGTCGACGCCGCCCGTACGGCCCTGAAGTTTCAATCGCGGCGAATCGACGTCGGTTCCTGCGCGACGCCGGCCTTGGTTTCGGCGGGCTGGCGCTGAACGCAATGCTGCAGCGAGAAGGGTTCGGAAGCGCGGCGGCCGGGTCGGCGCCGCCGGCCAAGGCGAAGAGCGTCATCTGGCTGTTCATGATCGGCGGAACGAGCCAGATGGAAAGTTTCGATCCCAAACCGGAACTGAACAAATACGAAGGTAAGACGTTCATCGAGACGCCGTATAAGAGCGTGGTCGAATCGCCGTATCTGAAAAAAAATCTGCGCGAGGTGGTCGCCGGCTTGCACAAGGTGCAGCCGAAGATTTTTCCGATGCAGGTCGGTTGGAAGCCGCGCGGTCATAGCGGGATCGGCGTCACCGACTGGTGGCCGCACGTTGGCGACCGCATCGACGATATCGCCGTCGTCCGGTCGATGTGGACGACTGACAACAATCACGGCGCCCAGCTTCAGTTCCACACCGGTCGGCACTCCCTTGACGGCTTCTTCCCGACCATCGGCTCGTGGGTGCATTACGGCCTGGGGTCGCTCAGCGACGACCTGCCGCAGTTCGTGGTACTGGGCAAGCCGCTGGCCGACTGCTGCGGCGGCATGAACGGCCACGGCTCCGACTACCTCGGCCCGCGACACAACGGCGTCACGCTGGCGATCGACCCCAAGGAACCGCTGCCCTTCGCGTCGCGGGCACCGGGCGTCGAGGCGGGCGAACAGGCCGGCCAGATGGAGCTTCTCGACCGACTGCACCGCCTAAGCGCCACCGATCGGCCGCTCGACGCCGCCCTGGAAGCCCGCATCAAAAGCTACGAGTTGGCCTACCGAATGCAGACGTCGGTGCCGGAAGTCGTGCGGTTCGACGACGAGCCGGCGCCGGTGCGGTCGCTGTACGGCTTCGACGACCCGGTCGCCCGGCCGTTCGGCG
>JBOFFD010000211.1:0-1947 GCA_051648425.1 Planctomycetia bacterium | reverse complement strand
TCGCGGAGACCGTGTGGATGTCCGATGCTTCGTCGATGAGTTCCCAAACGAACCCGGCCGCTGATGCCAACCCGACCGAGACGGCCGACTCGACACCGGAACCGATCGCCGAGCCGACGGTCGACGCCGCCGCGCCCATTCCTGGCGACACCGAGGATCTGACGTTCTCCAATGATCCCGCGGAGCCTGTCGCGGAAACGGTCGAACCGCTCGAAGCAACGAAGGTCGTGGCGCCGCCCGTCAAAGCCGTCGCTCCGGCCGGCGCGTTTCTGCCTGGAGCCGCGCTACATGGCAAACCGATCTTGGCGGTGCGACCGACGCCGCCTCCCGCTCCGCCGGCGAAGACGCCGCCCCGTCCGCCGGCCGAACGTAGGCCGACGCCGCGAACAAGACCGCCGGTGAACCCGACCGCCGCGGCGGCTCTCGAAAAACCAACGACTTCATCTACACTGCCGGCGGCGTCGCCGGTCGTCAGCGTCCGAACCACCGCTCCCGTGGGAGCCTTTCTACCCGGTGCCGCCTTGAGCAAAAAGCCTATCCCGGCCGTTCGAGCGCCGCAACCGTTCGCCGCCGCCCCGCCGCCGCCGCCGCAACGAGTTCCCGTCGGGGCGAGCCTGCCCGGCGCCGCGCTGAAGCCGACCGTCGCCGCTCCGCTTCCGACCCCGGCAACCTCCGCCGACGGCGCGCCGATGGGCGACGAAGCAAACGCTTTGAAGAACCTAAAGCCCGGCGGGGCGGCCGAGCGTTTCTTTGAACGCCGCCGCGAGAAGAAAGCCGCCGAAGAACAGGCCGCCGCCGCGACCACCCAACCGACCGACGCCGCCCCCGGCCCCGCCACGTTCATCGGCGACGACCTGCCGGAACAGCCGGGGAACACCAAGCCGCTTGACGCCCCCGCGCCGGGCGCGTCCGGCAAAGCAGCCGGCGCCGCCTCCTTGAAGCGCATTCTGAACGACGACATCGAATCCGAAATGGAGAAGGCGCTCGCCGGTTTCGAGTCGGAAAAACTCATGACCCCGGACGCCCCCAAACCGAAGGAACCGCCGCCGAGGGCCGTTCCCGGCAGCCGTCCCGGTCGGCCGCAGAAAGTCGAAGACCGCCGCACGGTGACGGTGGTCGCCGTTCGCGGCAACGACGTCTTCGTCGATCTGGGCGGGAAGAGTGAAGGCGTCGTCTCCGCGATGCAGTTCGAGGAACCACCGACCCTCGGTCAGACGCTCGAACTGATCGTCGACCACCTCGACGAAGCGAACGGGCTTTACGTGTTGCGGCGTCCCGGCCAGGCGCAGGAAGCCAACTGGGGCACCGTCGCCAAGGGCATGATCGTCGACGCCCATGTGAAGGCCGTCAACAAAGGCGGGCTTGAAATCACCGTCAACGGCCTGCGCGGCTTCATGCCGGCCGGCCAGGTCAGCCTCGACCACATCGCCGACTTCTCCGGCTTGGTCGGCCAAATCCTGCGTTGCGAAGTGACCGAGGCGAACGTCGCCGACCGCAATCTGGTTGTCAGCCGACGGCACGTCTTGGAGCAGGAACGGGCGGAAAAGGCGGCCGAGCTGCGGTCGAAACTAGAACCGGGCCAAATCCACTTCGGCGTCGTCAAGTCGCTGAAGGACTACGGCGCGTTCGTCGACATCGGCGGTTTGGACGGCCTGTTGCACGTCCGCCAACTAAGCTGGTCGAAGGTCGAGCGCCCGTCCGACGTGCTCCGCGTCGGTCAAGAGGTGAAGGTCGTCGTCCTGGAATACGACCGCGAAACCGACAAGATCAGCCTCGGCTTGAAGCAGTTGAGCGAAAGCCCCTGGGACCGCATCGCCGAGAAGTATTCCCCCGGCGCGGTCGTCGTCGGCAAGGTGACGCGCTTCGCCGACTTCGGCGCGTTCGTCGAGTTGGAACCAGGCATCGAAGGCTTGGTCCACATCTCCGAGATGTCGCACAAGCGCATCG
>JBOFFD010000210.1:0-6023 GCA_051648425.1 Planctomycetia bacterium | reverse complement strand
GAATCGCATCCGATCTCCGCTGTCATCGCTAGGTTCGGGGACGTCGCGGCAATCGGCGCAATCCGACCTACCGATGTACAGGGAATACTTCTTGCAGCATAGCATACGCTCTCGCCGATTGCTCCAAAGGATCGGCGGTTGTTGGAACCTGAGCAGGCCGGCATCGTTCCCATCCTCTTTGGTCTATGTAGTCGAGCTTCGATTTGCTACTCCGTGCTGCTTCCAATCCGGGAAAAACCAGGCAGATCGTGGTTGCAGACCGCCGAGATCAACCATAAGCCATCATGAATGTTCCTCGACCGCTGAGTTCGGGAGACGGTGATGGTCCAGTCGGCCTTTCTTCGGCGGCTCGCTTTTGAATTCGGAAGGTCGACTCGGCCGTCGGTCTTGGTTTGCTCGGCCGTATTGATCCTTTTCCAAACTGGGGCCGTCGGGGCGGAACCGGTTCGACCACCGGCCTTGGTCGTTCAAGCCGATGAGGCGATCTCCGATTATCTAAGGGAAGCGGTTAACCTACGGTCCGACGCCACGTTGGCGTCGAAGGCGTCGATCGACGCATGGGAAGGCGAGCGCGACGAACACCAACGGCGGCTCGCCGAAATGCTGGGTCTGCATCCGCCGCCGCCCCGCGCTGATTTGAAGCCGGTGGTGACGGGGACGCATTCCAAAGACGGGATCGTCGTCGAAAACCTGCACTTCCAGTCGTCGCCCGGCCTGTACGTGACAGCCAATTTCTGGCGTCCCGAAAAAGTCGGCAACCCGCTGCCGACCATTCTCTACGTCTGCGGCCATTCGCGGGTGGTCGTCGACGGCGTTTCCTACGGCGGCAAGACGCACTATCAGCATCACGCCGCGTGGTTCGCCCGCAACGGTTACTGCTGCCTGGTGCTTGACACATTGCAGCTTGGTGAAATCGAAGGCGTCCACCATGGTACTTACAACAAGGGAATGTGGTGGTGGGTCGCCCGCGGCTACACGCCCGCTGGTATCGAAGCCTGGAACGGCATCCGCGCGTTGGACTATCTGGAAACCCGCCCGGAAGTCGACCCCAAGCGTTTCGGCGTGACCGGTCGCAGCGGCGGGGGGGCTGCCTCCTGGTGGATCGGCGCCATGGACGACCGAATTGCCTGCATGGCGCCGGTCGCGGGTTTGACCGACCTTCGGAACTACGTCGCGGACGGTTGCGAAGCCGGCCACTGCGACTGCATGTTCATGGTGAACCGCTACGGCTGGGACTTCGCTCAGGTGGCGGCGCTCGCCGCGCCGCGGCCGTTGCTATTCTGCAACACCGACAAGGACGGCATCTTTCCGCTTGACGGGGTGGTTCGGTCGCACGCCAAGGTCGCGGCGGTCTACGAGTCTTACAAGGCGTCCGACAAGCTGGGGCTCGTGATTACGGAAGGCCCGCACAAGGACACGCAGGAGCTGCGCGTCCCCGTCTATCGTTGGTTCAACCGGTTCCTGCGGAATGTCGACCTACCGGTGGTCGATCCCGGCGACGCGCCGTTCACCGTCGCGGAACTTCGGGTGCTGAAGGAAACTCCCGCCGATCAAAAGAACACGACCATCCACGAAACGTTCGTGCCCGCCGCCCCAGCGCCGGCGATCCCCTCGACGGTCGGTGAATGGGAATCGCTGCGGTCGCGACTGCTGTTGCAGTTGCAGCAGAAGTCGTTCGGCGGCTGGCCGGACGAACCGCCGGCGCTGAACGTAAGCTCGGTCGGCGGCGGGGTGGTCGACGGCCTTCGCTGCGAGAAGTTCGAGTTCGTCAGCGATGGCGGCCTGCGATTGCCGCTCTATTTGACGCATGCCGCGCAGCATCCTCGGCCGAGCCTTGTCGTCCTGCAAGTGCTGGACGACGCCGGTTGGGCCGACTGGAAGAAGAAGTTCGGTGCGACGTTCGCCAAGGCCGCGCCCTGCGAGGAACTGAAAAACACGCCGCCCGGCGACATGACGGCCGAGCGACGCATGCTGGAAAGGTTCGACTGGGCGTTCGCCGCCGTCCCGCCGCGCGACTGCGGACCGAATCAATGGGGACCGGGGGAGCGTCGCCAGACCAATGTACGCCGTCGGTTGGTGTTGGTCGGCAAGACGCTGGACGAAGGACGCATTTGGGACGTCCGCCGCGGCGTTCAGGCGCTGCGTTCCATCGAACGGCTGTCGTCGGCGCGACGTTGGCTGAACGGTGAAGGGGAGGCCGCCGGTTGGGCGCTGTACGCCGGGCTTTTCGAGCCGACGGTGGAACGGTTCGACTTGCACCAGTTGCCGACCACGCACCGCGTCGGGCCGAACTTGATGAACGTCCTGCAGGTTCTCGACATGCCGCAGGCCGTCGCCCTGGCGTTGCCGCGCTCGGTGTTCCTGTACGACGCCGAACCGGCCGCGTGGGACTGGACGAAGCAGGCGGCGAGCCTGTTCGGCGGCGACAAATCGCCGTTGGTCTTCCGCTCGACCCCGAAAGCCGACGCCGCCCCCTGACGACTGAATTTACCGCACTCTGAGCCGTTCGACCCCGCAACCAAGCGAGCAATCATGGATCGTTGGCAAAGTCTTCTCGGTCTCACCGTGATGGTGGGGTTGGCCTGGTTGATGAGCAGCCACCGCGACAAAGTGCGGTGGCGGATCGTCTTCACCGGGCTGTTCCTTCAGCTCGCGTTCGCCGCCCTGATCTTAAAGACGCCGTTCGGCGTCGCCGTCTTTCAATGGATCGGCGACCAGTTCGCTTCCGTGACTTCCTGCGCCCGTGAAGGGGCGCAGTTCGTCTTCGGCGACAAGCTAGCCGCCGCGAAAGAGCCGTGGTTCTTCGGCGGACCGATCTTCGCGTTCACCGTCCTGCCGACGATCATCTTCTTTTCGTCGCTCATGAGCGTTTTATACCATTTGGGCATCATGCAGAAGATCACGTACGGCGTCGCCGTGGTGATGCAGAAAGTGATGGACACGTCGGGCGCCGAAAGTTTGTCGGCGGCGGCGAACATCTTTCTGGGTCAGACCGAGGCGCCGCTGTCCGTCAAACCGTACATCCCCGGCATGACCCGCTCGGAATTGGCGGCGGTGATGGTCGGCGGCTTCGCCACGGTGGCGGGGGGCGTGTTGGCCGGTCTGGTGTCGATCGGCGTCGACGCCGGTCATTTGATTACCGCGTCGGTCATCAGCGCGCCGGCAGCGTTACTCATCGCTAAGATTCTCGAGCCGGAGGTCAGCGTGCCGCAGACGTACGGCCGGGTTGCGTTCGACCCGCCGCGCGACACCGTGAACGTCATTCATGCGGCGGCCGAGGGTGCGACCGACGGCATGAAACTGGCGATCAACGTCATCGCCATGCTCATCGCCTTCATGGGTTTGATCGCCCTTTGCGACAACATCCTAGGCGGCGTCGCCGGCTGGTTCGGCTACGAACTGACCTTGAATTCGCTGCTCGGCGTCTTGTTCGCGCCGCTGGCCTGGATGATGGGCGTGGAGGCGAAGGACTGCTTCCAAATCGGCCAACTTCTCGGCAAGCGGATGGTCGCCAACGAGTTCGTCGCCTACCTGCAACTGCAAGAGCTGAAAGCGGCCGGTCAATTGGCCGACCGGTCGGTCGTATTGGCGACCTACGCCCTATGCGGTTTCGCCAATTTCGCGTCGATCGGCGTTCAGATCGGCGGCATCGGCGAGATGGCGCCCGACCGCCGAGCTGATTTGGGCCGGCTGGGTCTGAAGACGATGCTCGGCGGTACGATCGCCTGCATCATGACCTCCTGCGTCGCGGGCATCCTATTGTAAGATCGCCGGTCGGCTCAGAGGTTCGCCCAGTAGTCGAAGACGACGACTTTTTCCCGTCGGTCGCGGACGATTTCGACGTACTTCTTATGCTCGGGGTGAACGAGGTAGGCGTCGCGCTCGGCTTCGCCGCGGAACGTGACGACGAACGAATGCGTCAGGCCGTCGCTCTTGCCTTCCGGGCTGACGTTCACTCCCGCCTCGAAACCGACGATGCCGTCGATCTTCTTCGGCAGCGCTGAAAATGCCTCGACGACTTCCTTCACTTGCGCCGGCGTGGTCGTTTCCTTGAATTTGTAGAGAACTACGTGGCGTAGAACCTTGGTCGGTTCAGCGCCGCGCGCCGTCGCCACCCAGGCCGCCGTCGACGTCAACAACACCAACGTCATCAACTTCCTTCGATCGCGCACTAAGAGTCTCCTTCCGCGAAACCGCGTTCCTTGAATCGTGCTTGCAAGAGGGCGTAGTCGTCCGGGGTGTCCATATCGCCGAGGACTTCCGGCGCGGCGACCGGCAGTTCGACGACTTCGGCGGCGCGCCGGCGAAGTATCGCCCCGACGCCGCCGTCCACCATCCGACCGCAGATTTCGACGGTCCAACTCCAGGGCAGCAGCAGCGGATGACCCCGCCGGCCTTCGTTGGTCGGAACCACGGCTCGGTCGCCGTGGCGCGCGTATTCGTCAACCATCAACCGAACGACGCGGGGCGACAGCGTTGGGTGGTCGCCGAGGGCGAGAAGCAGGGCGTCCGTCGCCGTCGGCGTCGCAGCGTGCCGCCAGTAGTCGACGCCGCCGCACACCGTCGCCTGCATGTCGGGCGTGTCTTCCTCAAGGATGTGGAAAAGTGTCGGTGGGGAGACGAATTCCGCCAGGAACGCGGTCGACGGCCCAACCACGACCACTACGCCGTCAACAGGCGTTTCCGTCAATGCGGTGAGCACATGCTGCAGAACCGGCCGGCCGGCCAACGGCAACGGAAGCTTCGGTCGGCCCATCCGACGGCTTAAGCCGGCGGCGGGAACGACGGTGTACACCCGCGGCGTCACGTCATCGGCTCTCGGCGGTCGTCGACGCCGATTCGCAATCGTCGTCGGACGAATGGTCGACGTCGGCGGGGCGGGGGGGCGGAAAGGCGATCGGGCCGAGATTGCGGTGGCCGATCAGTTGCGCGACGATGCTGACGGCGATTTCCGGCACGGTCTGCGAACCGACGTCGAGACCGAGGGGGGCGTAAACCCGCGCTAGCGCTCCGGGCGCGATCCCCGCTCGTTCCAGGTCGGCGAAGATCATTTTGATCTTACGCCGGCTGCCGATCATTCCGACGTAGCGGGCGGGTCTTTCGGCGAGGTGGAAAAGGGCTTCTTCGTCGTGGGCGTGGCCGCGGGTGATGACCAGGCAGTAGGTCGTCGGGCCGACCGGCAACGATTTCAACGTCGCCGCCAGTTCGCCCACGATGATGCGCTCGGCGTCAGGGAAGCGGTCGCCGTTGGCGTATTTCTCGCGGTCGTCGACCACCCAGACGTCGAAATCGGCTTGGCGGGCCAGCGGGGCCACCGCCTGACTCACATGCCCGGCGCCCACAAGCACCACTCGACAGCGTGGTAGAATCGGCAGGTAGGCGATCCCGGCCGCGAAATGCGGTCGCGGCCGATCGTTCAAATCGGCGATCCGCTCGGCAAGATCGGGGCGGGGGCCTACCTCGGACGTGGCGGCGGAAAAATTTCCGGCGGCGTCGAACAGAACACGACAGCCCGCCGGCAGCCGGCTGCGCTGCGGATCGACCGCCACCGCTTCCGTGCAACCGCCGCCGTGGTCGACAAGCTCCGCCAGCCGCTCGTAGTAGCCGATCGAACCGCTCGGCGGCAGCGTCTGGGCGACGAACGTCATCCGCCCGCCGCAAATCAGACCGTCGTCCCAGCCGTAATCGTCGTCCAGCGTGAACCGCATCACCGCCGGTTCGACGGCGTCCAGTCGACTCAACGCTTGGCGGCGGACTTCGGCTTCGACGCAGCCGCCGCCCAACGTGCCGGCTTGACCCCCGTCGGGGAAGACCAACATGACGGCGCCCGGCTTCTGCGGCGTCGATCCGCGGGTTTCGACGACCGAACAATAGACGGTCGTCAAGCCGGCCGCGTGTCGATCGCGGACGATTCGAAGCATTTCCCGCATGCGCCCGTCGCTCTCGTCTCGTCGATGTTCGGACGTTCCGCAAAGGTTGCAAAACGCACTTGCCGACCGCCCTGGAAACTATTGATAATGAAT
>JBOFFD010000209.1:0-3492 GCA_051648425.1 Planctomycetia bacterium | reverse complement strand
TTCGCGGCGACCGGGGCGGCCGACGCCGCCATCGTGTCGGCGTCGCTGGTCCGTGGGCCGAACGCCCCCCCCGGCACGGTGATCGAGATTCCAACCAATCTGCATAAGCCGATCGACCATGCGGTCGGCGTCGTCGCCGCCACGGCGAACCGCGCCGGCGCCGACCGCTTCCTGGCGTTGCTGTGCGGACCGGAAGGTCGTGCGGAACTGGAACGGCTCGGCTACGAGCCGACGGTTCAACCCGACGACCCCATCGGCGCGCCGACGTGATCGACGCGCTGCTCTTGTCGTTGCGGACGACCGCCGTCGCGGCCGCGGCGCTGGTGGTCGTCGGCGTGCCGTTGGCCTACCTGCTGGCGCGGAAGCGGTTTCCCGGCAAGATTCTGGTGGAAACAGCCGTCGGCCTGCCGTTGGTCCTGCCCCCGACCGTGGTCGGCTACTACCTGCTCGTCTTTCTGGGGCGGGGCGGGCCGATGGTCGAATGGCTAGGAATCGACCTGGTGTTTACCTGGGGGGCGGTGGCGGCGGCGTCGGCCGTCATGGGTCTGCCGCTCATGGTCAATGCGGCGCGGGTGGGGTTCGCCTCGGTCGATCCGCGCCTGGAAGACGCCGCCCGAACGCTGGGCGCCGGCGAATGGTCGATCTTCCGGCGGGTCACGCTGCCGTTGGCCCGGCGCGGGGTGGCGGTTGGGCTGGTGCTGGGGTCGATCCGGGCGCTCGGCGAGTTCGGCGCCTCGTTGATGGTGGCGGGCAACATTCCCGGCCGGACGCGGACCATGCCGTTGTCGATGTACGACGCCGTCCAACGGATGGACTACGCCGAGGTCCACACGCTGGTGTTCGTCATGACGCTGTTGGCGGCGGGCGGCCTCTTGGCGGCGCGACGCTTGGAAGCCGACCTCGTCGCGGCGAGGGATTGAACGGTGCCGGACCTGTCCGTCGAACTAAGCCATCGGCTGCACCACCCGCCCGCGCCGCCGTTCGCGTTGCGGGCGTCGTTTCACGGGCGCGGCCGGGTCGCCGCTCTTTTCGGACCCTCCGGCTCGGGGAAGACGACCATCCTGCGGTGCATCGCCGGCCTCGTCAAACCCGACGCCGGCCGCATCGTCGCCGCCGGCCGGGTCTTGTTCGATTCCGCCGCCGGCGTCAATGTTCCCATCCGCGACCGCCGCATCGGCTACGTCTTTCAAGACCACCTTCTCTTTCCGCACCTCTCGGTGGAAGCCAATCTGCGGTTCGGCGCCGGCCGCCGCGCCGGGACGAACGGCGCCGCGGCGGGGGTCGGCGGGGTTTCGTTTGAAGCCGTCGTCGACGTGCTGGAACTCGGCGGCCTGCGGCGGCGTCGGCCGGCCACGCTGTCGGGAGGCGAGCAGCAGCGGGTGGCGCTGGGGCGGGCGTTGCTGTCGCAGCCCGATCTTTTGCTGATGGACGAGCCGTTGGCGTCGCTCGACGAGACGCTGCGGGGGCGGATTTTGGACTACCTGGAGAAGGCGGCGGTCGATTTCGGCGTGCCGATCTTGTTCGTCAGCCACAGCCAGGCGGAGGTGCGCCGGCTGGCCGACTGGGTGGTCACGCTGGACCACGGCCGGATGAGCGCTGAGGGGCCGCCGGCCGACGTACTGAGCCAGCCGGCCGCGCTGGCGCTGCGGGACGGTTCGGGGCCGGTCAACGTGCTGCGGCTGGATCGCGTCGAGGCCGGCGCCAACGGCACGATGGGGACGGTCGGCGGCCTGCGGCTATTCTTGCCGGGTCGGCCGGCGGGAGCGGCGCCGTCGCGGTACGCGGCGTTCGATCCATCGGACGTGACCTTGGCGGCGGAAGACGTCGTTGGGTTATCGGCGCGCAACCACCTGCGGGGCGTCGTGGCGGTTCTGACGCCGCTGGACGACCGCGTGCTGGTGGCGGTCGACGTCGGGCCGATGCTCTGGGCCGAAGTGACCCGCGCCGCCGCCGCCGAACTTCGCCTGGCGGTGGGCGCGACGGTCGTCTGCCTGGTGAAGACGCAGTCGATCCGGTATCTGTAAGTGACGACGCCCGTCCCGCGTCAGAGCATGCTCGACGGATCGACGTCGACGATCCATTCGACGCCGGGGGGCGGTTTGAAATCGTCGAGCGCCGCGTGTAAGAGCGCGTGGCGGTCGGCGTCGAGCGCCGAGTGGATCTGAAAGTGAAAGCGGTACAAGTCGCGCAGCTTCGACACCGGGGCCGGCGCCGGTCCTAAGATACGCAGGTTCCCCGCCGCCGCGTCGACCGCCGGCACGGCGGCGCGGAAGCGTTCGGCCAGCGATTTGGCCGCCTCGGCGACGACGCTTTCCACCGGCCCGCGCAACACCACGCGCGTCAAACCGCTGTACGGCGGGTAGCCGAACTCCTTGCGGATCGGCAGTTCGCCGCGCATGAAGGCGTCGTAGTCGTGCCGCGACGCCGCCTGAATGGACGGGTCTTCCGGGTTGAACGTCTGAATGAGCACCCGGCCGAGGGCGTCGCCCCGCCCGGCCCGGCCCGCCACTTGCGTCACCAGTTGAAACGTACGCTCGGCGGCGCGGAAGTCGGGCAGGTTGCGCGCGGTGTCGGCGCTGACGACGCCCACCAACCGCACGTTGGGGAAGTCGAGTCCCTTCGCGATCATCTGCGTGCCTAGGAGGATGTTCAGATCGCCCGCCTTGAAGGCGTCGAGCACCCGTTCGTAACTGGCCGGCGTGCGCATGACGTCGCTGTCCATGCGCGCGACCTTCGCGTCGGGGAAGCGGCGGCGCACTTCGGCTTCCAGCCGTTCGGTGCCCACGCCGGAAAAATAGATCGCCGGCGCCTGGCACTTCGCGCATTGTTCCGGCACCGCGAAGTCGGCGTCGCACGAGTGGCATAAGAGCCGGTTCCATTCGCGGTGGAACGTGAGCGAAATCTCACAGTGCTTGCACATCGCCACGGCGCCGCACGAGGGGCATAAGAGCGAGGTCGAATAGCCGCGGCGGTTCAAGAGCAGAATCACTTGGCCGCCGACGGCCAACGTCTGTTCCATCGCCAGCGCCAGCGGTCGACTGAGGACGGTGGTCGAACGGTTTTTCTTGTACTCCTGCCGCAGGTCGACGAGCGCGACCGCCGGCATCGGGGCGTCGCCGACGCGGTTCGGCAGCGACAGCCTCGTGAATCGGCCGGCTTCCACGGCGGCCTGCCACGTTTCCAAACTCGGCGTCGCCGACCCTAAGATCAACGGTACGCCTTCCAATTGAGACCGTTTCACGGCGACGTCGCGCGCGTGATAGCGCGGCGCGCTTTCCTGCTTGAAGGTGGTTTCGTGTTCCTCGTCGATGACTAAGAGACCCAGCCGACGGCAGGGGGCGAAGAGCGCGCTGCGGGCGCCGACGACCACCCGCACCTCGCCGGCGGCGATGCGCCGCCAGTGGTAGTGGCGGTCGACGTCGGTAAGATGGCTGTGTAAGACGGCGACCTCGCCGAACCGGCTGCGGAAGCGGGAGATCGTCTGCGGCGTCA
>JBOFFD010000208.1:0-13636 GCA_051648425.1 Planctomycetia bacterium | reverse complement strand
ACGGTCGGCGCCTGCAGGGTGACCACGAGCGGCTTTTGCTCCGACTCGGCGCCGGTGACGATGTTCCGCGCGATCATCTCGAGCGTCACCGGATCAGTCGAACCGACGGCCGGGATGTAGAAAAGGCCGACGAGGTCGGGGATCGTCAGCAGGTAAACCGGCGAACCGTCACCAAGCCGCCGGCCGGCCGACAGCGACGCCGCCGGCGGCACGCCGCTGATGACGACGACCATATCCTGACCGGTGCCCACCGTGGCGGACACGGAAAGCGCGATCGCCTCGTCAAACCGGCCGGCCGCATTCGCCGTGACGAGGGTCGGCCGGGAAAGGGCACTCGCTTCGACAACGATCGACGGCGACGGATCGGCGTCGCGCTGCGCTTCCGCGCCGTTGAACGACTCCTTGCTGAACGCCGTGGCGGTGAAGTTGAGCGTGCCGATGAATAAGACGTTCGGCGTGAAGGTTAGACCGACGAGCTGCTCGGCAGTCAATTCCCAGTTGCCGTCGCCGTTGTTCCGGCCGGCCGACAGCAGGCCGTCGGAAGGAACGCCGCCGATGCGGAGGGACAACGTCTCGCTGCCGTCGAGGTCGCCGAGGGCGGCCGTCACGACGAGCGGAATCGGTTGGCCTTGGAAGCCGCGCGCCGAAGCGGCCGCGACGGTCGGCGTCGACGCTAGGCCGTCGTTCACCGTCAGCGACAGGGAGGCCGGGGCGTTGCTGGTGAGGGCGCCGCCGTCGGATTCGCGGGAGGTGGCCACGACGAACAGGGTGGACGATTGGTTGGCGGTCGCGGCGGGCACGGTGATCGTCAGGCCGGCCAACTGCGCGGGGGTCAGCGTCCAGATGCCGTCGTCGTTGGTCGTAAAGGCTGACAGCGTGGCGCCGGTCGGCAGGCCGGTGATGACGATCTGCGTGATCGACTCGGAACCGTCCGGGTCGGCCGGCCGGGCGGTGATCGCCAGCGGAATCGGCGTGCCGCCGATGCCGGTCGCCGCCGGAGCAACCACGATCGGCGCCAAGGCGAGGCGGTCGAACACATTCACCGTCATCACCGCCGACTGCGACCGCGGCACATTCGACCGGCCCGGCCGCGGGTTGCGGGTGAAGAAGTCGTCGACGTTGGTGGCGACCACGGTGAAGAACAATTCACCGACCAACTGGGCCGGTGGATGGAAGGTAAGATTGGAAAGTTCCGGTCCATCGAACGTCCAAACGCCCGGCCGGGTCTGCGTTCCGACGGCGAAGCCGCCGCGGGTGAACGAACTGCCGTTGGGCACGCCGCTGATGGTGACGGTCAGCGTTTCAGAGTCGTCCGTATCGACGAGCGCCGCTGTAAGATCGAGTAAGATGCTCCCGGCCTGCACGCCGCTGGAGTCGACGGCGGTGAACGGAACGTCGTCGGCCTCCACGTCAGGGAAGTATCGGTAGAGTTCGCTCCCGATCTGACCGTCGTTGGCACTGAAGAACAGCGTCCCCGCGACGTTCGTGAGAGAGCTAGGGTCACTGCTGGACGCGCCGGGATTTATGTCGGCGACGAACTCATACCGATTGCTCGCCGGAAAGTACCGCCAGAGTTCCGACCCGTTGGCGGCATCATTTCCGGCGACGAACACGTTGCCGTTGACTTCGACGATACTGTTCACCGTTTCCGGCCGGCCGGCGAAGTTGACGTCCTTCACCAACTCCAACAGCCCGGCGGGGACGCTGCGGTCTTCCAGTTTTTCAACGAAGTAGTGAAAACGAGACGGCGCTATCAGGGTGGGCATGGAAGGGTTCCTTCGGGACGGCGGCGGACGGCCGGTTATCGGGGGCCGTGCGTACGACGCAGGATTCATGCTAACCCGTTTCGGCGGCGAACACAAACGCCGGCGAAGAAATTTTCGTTGCGGCTTCGCGGAAGATTTCTTGACCGAATCGCCCCGACGCGGTATCGCTTGGCTCGATCCGTTCCGCTGCTGGGAATCCTCATCGAACTTGCACGGCAATCGACGCGACGGGGCGCCCGCGCGCCTGGTCTTCGACAAGGACTCCGCCGGTATGAACCGATCCGCTTTCCGTACCGGCCGTCTTCTCGTCGTCTTGGCGCTGGCGGCGCCGGCCGTCGGCTGCGTCGAACGGCGCATGACCATCCGCAGCGAGCCGTCGAACGCGCTCGTCACCCTCGACGGCAAGGAACTCGGCTTCACGCCGGTCTCGACCTCGTTCAACTACTACGGCGACCGCAAGGTGAAGCTGTCGGCCGACGGTTACGACTCGCTGGTGGTGCATCAGCGGGTGTCGACGCCGTGGTACCAGGTGCCGCCGCTCGACTTCGTCAGCGAGGCGCTTTGGCCGTTCCGCATCCGCGACCAGCGCGAATACACCTACACGATGCAACCGACGATGATGGTGCGGACCGACGAGCTGCTCAGCCGGGCCGACCAGACGCGCGTGGAAGGAAACAACCCGCCCGAACAGGCGCTGCGGCGAGCGAAGGTGACGCGCGAGGAACTAGGAATCAACCGCCCGGACGCCGCCCCGCCGCCGACCGCCGCCGCCGAAACCGCGCCGCCCGTGCTGACCGCCCCGCCGTCCGCCGGCAGCCCGTAGCCAACGGAACGACGCCGACGCGGGTTCCACTCGAAATCCTGACCACGACGCCCATCCAACGATTTTTTTTTCGTCTTCGCACCGCGGAGAATCAATCCCTTCTTTCGATGTAATGCACTTCACTAGAAAGACTTCAATCGAAGCCGATGGGCGGTGTCGGCGTCGTTCACGTCGTCGAAACGGGCAAATCGGCGGTTTTGTTCGTAAAATTAGAAGTCGTACAGCACCGGGAGTTTAGAGCCGAACACAGGACGGTCCGCGATGCGGTGGATGAACGCGGAAAGGAAGTTGGGAATCGCCGCCGCGGCGGCTCTGGTTCTCATCGCCGCCAACGGTTGGTCGACCGCCCGCAGTTTGAACGTTCTCGCCGAAAATGACCACAAGGTCGCGAAGACCCACCAAGTCCTCACGCAAATCGAAACCGTCCTGTCGACGCTCGTCGACGCCGAGTCCAACCAGCGGGCCTACGTGCTGACCGGCGAGGCGGAATTCCTCGATCCCTACGACGACGCCGTCGCAACGATCGATCGGCAAGTGTGGGAACTGCAACAGCTTACGGCCGACGACGCCGATCAGCAGGAACGGGTGTCGGTCCTTCGCGCGTCGATCGACGAAAATTTGGCGGAGATGCGGCGGACGATCGCGCGACGCCAAGCGGGCGAAACGCGGCCGGCGGTCGACGACGCCTTTTCGGGCGACGGCCGGCGGCGGATGGACGAAGTCCGCATGGTGGCGAGCCGCATGGAGACGGAAGAACGGCGGCGGCTCGCCGAACGGAACGACGCTTCGTCGGAGGCTCGAACGGCGGAAACGTGGTCGCTGGCGTTGTCGACGGCGACGGCGGTCGGCATGACGGCGCTGGTCTTCTACTTCGGTCTGAGCTACTTCCGCGAACGACGGCGGGCGGCCGACACCGCCGTCGAGCAGCTCGAACGGTACCGCACCACCTTGGGGTCGATCGGCGACGCGGTGATTGGGACCGACGTCGACGGCCGGGTTTCATTCCTGAACCCGGAGGCGGAACGACTGACCGGCTGGACCGGCGACGCGGTCGGCAAGCGTCTGGCCGAAGTGTTCGTCATTCTGGACGAAGGGACCCGGTCGCCGATCGAAAGCCCGGTCGCGCGGGTGCTGCGCGAGGGCGCGGTCGTGGGTCTGGCGAACCACACCGTCTTGGTGGGGCGGAACGGCGTCGAACGGTCGATCGCCGACTCGGCCGCCCCGATCCGCGGCGCCGACGGCCGACTCTTCGGGGTGGTGCTGGTCTTTCAAGACGTGACCGAGCGTCGGCGGGCGGAGCGGGAGCTGGCAGCCAGCGAAGAACGGCTGCGGCGGCAGGCGGCGGAACTCGACGCGGCGCTGCGCGAAAAGACCGAAGGCCTAGCGCTGCTCGACGCGCTGTTCCAAAACGCGCCGGTCGGTTTGGCGTACTACGACGTCGATTGCCGATTCGTCCGGGTCAATGAATCGATGGCGGCGATCAACGGCCTGCCGGTGGAAGCGCACCTGGGCCGTCCGGTGGCCGAACTGCTGCCGGAGCTGTGGCCGACCCTGGAACCGTTGTTCCGCCGGGTGCTGGACCGCGGGGAGTCGCTGTCGGGGTTGGAGGTGGTCGGCGAGACGCCGTCGGAGCCGGGCCGGCGGCGGTCGTGGACGGTCGGCTACTACCCGGTGCGCGAGGCGGCCGGGCGCGTCGTGGGAATGGGCGTGGCGGTGCTGGAAGTGACCGAACGGCGGGAAGCCGAGGACCGCATCCGCCGTTTCAACGACGAGCTGGAGGTTTTGGTCGCAGAGCGCACCGCCCAGTTGGAACGGGAAGCCGAGGGCCGGCGGCGCAGCGAAGTAGCGCAGACGCGCCTGGCCGAACGGCTCGCGCTGTTGCTGGAATCGACCGACGAGGGACTGGCGGGCATCGACGCCGAGGGCCGGTTCACGTTCATCAACCGCCACGGGGCCGAAATGCTGGGCTGGCGGCCGGAAGAACTCGTCGGCCGACGGATGCACGACGTCTGCCACCACGGCCGACACGACGACCTGCTGCATCCGCCGGGCGACTGCCCCATTCTTTACGCGACCCGCGAGGGGAAAGGCCGCCGGGTCCGCGACGAGACGTACTGGCGGAAGGACGGGACGTCGTTCCCGGTCGAGTATGCGTCACACCCGATGATCGAATGCGGGGTGGTGAAGGGCGCCGTGGTGACGTTCACCGACGTTTCCGACCGCGTGGCCGCCGAGGCGGCGCTGCGGGAAAGCGAACGGTACGTCCGCAGCATTCTCGACAACAGCCCCGACTGCATCAAGGTGCTGGACCTGCAGGGTCGACTGGTGGAGATGAACGGGCCGGGCCGCTGCGTGCTGGAGATCGAGGACTTCGGACCGTTGCGCGGGTGCGATTGGGCCGGCTTGTGGCCGGAGCCGCAACGGCCGGTGGTGCGGGCCTCGGTCGCGGCGGCGCTGGCCGGCGGCCTGGGTCGCTTTCAGGCGTGGTGCCCGACGACCTCCGGCAACTGGAAGTTCTGGGACGTACAAGTCGCCCCGATTCCCGGCCCCGACGGTCGGCCGGCGCGGCTGGTGAGCGTCTCGCGGGACGTTTCGCCGCAAAAGCGCTCGGAGCGCCGGCTGGAAGTGCAGTACGTCGTCGCGCAGGTGCTTGCCGAGGCGGTGGACGATCCGCTGCCCCGACTGTTGGAAGAGGTCTGCACGAAATTGGAGTGGGACCGGGGCGAGTTTTGGGCCACGAGTGTGGACGACCCCACCGTTCTGCACTGCCAAGCCGAATGGCAGGCCGACCCCGCCGCCTTCCCGCTGTTTCGAGAAACGACGCGGGACTTCCGGTTCGCGAAGGGCGTTGGACTGCCGGGGCGGGCGTGGGAGCTGGGGCGCCCGGTCTGGATGGAGGACGTCGCGGACGACGGACGGTTTCTGCGGGCGGCGGCGGCCCGAACCGACGGCTTGCACGGCGCCGTCACGTTTCCGGTGGCCGGCGAAGCGGGGGTCGTCCTGGCTTTCTTCAGTGCGCATCCGCAACCCGCCGACCCTGAACTTCTGCGCGCCTTCGAGATCATCGGCGGACAGGTCGGCCAATACCTGCAGCGCCGCCGCGCTGAGTTGGAACGGGAGGTGGCCGCCGCCGCGGTGCGGGCGGGCGAAGAACGCTACCGCGCCCTTTTCGAGAACGCGCCGGTGGCCTTCTGGGAAGAAGATTTCACCGGCGTGGCGGCCTGGTTCGACGAACTGCGGGCGGCGGGCGTGGCCGACCTGCGGACCTACTTGGCCGACCGCCCCGCCGCCGCCGCCGCCGCCTTGACGCGGGTGCGGGTGCTGGCCGTCAACCGCGAAGCGGTGGCGCAGAACGGCGCGGTCGACAAAGACGACCTGCTGGCCAACCTTCCCGCCCTGTTCACGGTCCAGAGTCTCGAAGTTTGGACCGAGGAACTCTGCCGACTTTGGGACGGCGAACGGTCGGTCGAACTGCAGACTTCCGCTGCCCGACTCGACGGGTCCCTCGCGGAGATCGTCATGCGGATCCACGTGCCCGGGCCGCTCGACGCCCCCCACTGGAACCGAGTGGTCATCACCGGCACCGACGTCACGAAGCGGGTCCGGGCCGAAGAGGAATCCCGCCGGGCGATCAAGGCCGCCGACGCCGCCAACAAGGCCAAAAGCGAGTTCCTGGCGAACATGTCGCACGAGATCCGCACCCCCATGAACGGCATCATGGGGATGGCCGAACTGGCGCTCGACACCGACCTCGACCCCCGCCAGCGCGAGTTCATTTCGACCGTCAAGTCGTCGGCCGAATCGCTGTTGGCGGTCGTCAACGACATCCTCGACTTCAGCAAGATCGAAGCCGGCAAACTCGACCTCGAACTGCACCCGTTTTCGCTGCGCGACGCCCTCGGCGACCTGCTGAAGCCGTTGGCCTTCCGCGCCCAAGGCAAGGGACTTGAGGTCGCCTACGACGTCCCGCCCGACGTCCCGGACGTTCTCGTCGGCGATCAAGGCCGGCTTCGACAGATTCTGTTCAACCTCGTCGGCAACGCCGTCAAGTTCACCGAAGCCGGCGAGGTGGTCGTCCGCGTCGTCGTCGAGCGCCTCGGCGCCGACGACGCCGTCCTGCATTTCGCCGTTTCCGACACCGGCGTCGGCATCCCGCCCGACAAACTGCTGTCGATCTTCGAGCCGTTCACCCAGGCCGACGCCTCGACCACCCGCGTCTACGGCGGCACCGGCCTGGGGCTGTCGATCTGCTGTCGCCTCGTCGCGCTGATGGACGGCCGGCTTTGGGCCGAAAGCACCCTCGGCAGCGGCAGCACCTTCCATTTCACCGCCCGCTTCGAGCGACGCCCCGCCGCCGAGCCGGCCGTCGGCTACGCCTCGCTGGAGGGACTGCCCGTGCTCGTCGCCGACGGCAACCCCACCAGCGGATCGATTCTCGCCGCCATGCTCACCGGCTGGCGGATGCGACCGTCGCTGGCCGCCGACCTCGACGACGCCGCCGCCGCACTGGCCCGCGCCGAGGCCGCCGGCCGTCCCTTCGACGTCTTAGTCGTTGACGCGGCGATGCCCGGCGACCCCCAACGGCTGCGTCGCCTTCCGTCGGGCCGTTCCGGTCCCGCCGTCGTACTGCTCTCGTCCGCCGACCGCTCGAACGCCGACCGGTGGGAACGTCTGGCCCCCGCCGCCACGCTGGCCAAGCCGCCCAAGCAGTCCGATCTTTTCGAAGCGGTCTTGGGCGCCGTCCTGAATCTAGGCCGCCGCGCCGAGCCTCGCCCCGCCCCGCCCGATCTCTCCCTCGGCGCCGTCCAGCCGTTGAACATCCTCTTCACCGAAGACAACACCGTGAATCAGAAGGTCGGCCGGCTCATGCTCGAAAAGAAAGGCCATCGCGTCACCATCGCCGTCAACGGCCGCGAGGCGGTCGACGCCGTCCGTCGCGAGTCGTTCGACGTCGTCCTGATGGACATGCAGATGCCGGAAATGGACGGCCTGGAGGCGACCGCCGCCATCCGCCGTTGGGAGGACGGCACCGGCCGGCGGGTGCCGATCGTCGCCCTCACCGCCAACGCGATGAAGGGCGATCGTGAACGGTGCTTGGCCGCCGGCATGGACGACTACCTTTCCAAGCCGCTGCGACCCGAGGAATTGCACGCCGTCCTTCGACGTTCCTCGCCCCGTGAAACGGCGGTCGAAACGGCGGTCAACGCCGTCGCCGACTACTCCACCACCCCGACCTCTGTTCCGCCGTACAATCGCGCCGAAGCCTTGGAACGGGTGGGGGGCGACCAGGCGCTGTTGAAGCGCGTCGCGGAACTTTTCGCGAGCACCAGCGGCGAGTACCTCGACCAAATCCGGAACGGCCTGGTCGTCGGCGACGCCGGCGCCGTCGCCCGCGCCGCCCACTCGTTGCGGGGGTCCGCCGCCCTCTTCGGGGCGGCCCCGGTCGTCGCCGCCGCCGCGGCCCTCGAAGCAACCGCCGACGACGCCGTCGCCGCACCCGGCCGCTTTGAATCGCTCGACGAGGAAATGCGGCGCCTGCTCGACGCCCTCGCCCAACTGCCGAAAGACCGGGCGCCATGAAAATCCTCGTCGCCGACGACGATCCCGTCTACCGCCGCCTTCTCGAAGCGACTCTTGCCGGCTGGGGATACGAAGTTCATTTGGCCGAAGACGGCGCCGCCGCGCTCGCCGCCCTTACCAGCCCCGACGCCCCCACGCTGGCCGTCCTCGATTGGATGATGCCGAAACTGGACGGCGTCCAGGTCTGCCGCGAACTGCGGGGGCGGAGCTTCTCCAAGTACACCTACCTTCTGCTGCTGACCGCCAAGACCCGCAAATGGGATCTGGTCGAGGCGTTGCGCGAAGGCGCCGACGATTTCATGTTCAAACCGTTCGACCCTTCGGAGTTGGAAGCCCGTCTGTTCGCCGGCCGCCGCATCCTCGAACTACAGGATCGGCATCTCGCCGACCGCGAGGTCTTGCGTCTGCAAGCCACCCGCGACCACCTTACCAGCCTCTGGAACCACCGCGCCGTCATGGAAATCTTAGAGCAGGAGTTCGACCGCGCGACCTGCGACCACGGGTGTCTCGCCGTCGTCATGGCCGACCTCGATCACTTCAAACAGATCAACGACACGCACGGTCACTTGGCCGGCGACGCCGTGCTGCGCGCCGTCGGCGAACGCCTTACCGCCCGCCTCCGGTCCCACGACGCCGTCGGTCGCTATGGCGGCGAAGAGTTTTTGATCGTCCTGCCCGGCCGCGACGCCGACGACGTGCGGAAGTTCGCCGCTCGTCTTAAGGACCGCATCCGAAGCGAACCGGTGTCGATCGGCGACAGGGCCGTCGGCGTCACCGCCAGCCTGGGGGCGGCGGTCTACGACGGCCGCGGCGCGACCGACGTGCCGTCGCTTCTGAAGGCCGCCGACGCCGCCCTCTACCGCGCCAAGCGCGAAGGCCGCGACCGCCTTTGTTTCGCGGTGTTCGATCCGGCGGCGCCGTCGTGAGTAAAAACCAAGATCGGTCTAACTCCAGTTCGACCCACCGCGAACGGTCGACCTCCGCCGAAGGCGCCCCCCTGAAGACCAAAGGCGAACTGGAAGCGGAAATCAGCCAGGCAGTCATTCGGTTCGAGAAGGAGTACCTCGGTCGCGGCCCCTTGGAGACGAAAACCTACCTCATCGAAGACATGATCTTAGTCCGGCTGCGCAACGTTCTGTCGATCGGTGAAATCAAACTGGTCGAGGCCGAAGACCCGTCGCGCGGCCGCGACCTCGTCAAAGCCCTGCGTCGGCAACTGTTGGAACAAGGCCGACCGCTCTTGGATGCGGCCGTTCGGGGGATCGTCGGCGTCGAAATCCGCAGCTTCCACACCGACGTCAGCACCCGCACCGGCGAACGGATCATCGTCTTCACCCTGGAATCGACGCCGATCGTCCGGTCTTGACCGAAGAAATGCGACCAAGCATCGGCATTCCGTTCTTGACCTTCGCGGCGGCGACGGCTACGCTTACGCCGAAGACTTGGTCGATGCGTGTCGGACGGCGCTTCCTGCGCCTGCCGATTCGGGGTTCCTCGGAACCTCTCCACGAATCGACTGCTTGAAAAAACCGCTACGCCCACCGGGACTGAAACAGCCCGCGGGACAAGAGGCCGGAGTATCCACCCTTTAACAGGGGCGGATACTTCGGCCTTTTTTTTGCCGCGCCGACCCTTGGAGAGCCGATGACTTCGTCGAATCCGTTGACCGACAACCTGCTCTCGCCGGCCGTGCTGGCGTTCGGACTGGGTCTCGCCGCCCGCGTCGTCCGCGGCGATCTGTCTCTTCCCAAGGACGCCTTCGGCGTGATCGCCGCCTACCTGCTTTTCGCCATCGGTTTGAAGGGAGGCGTCGAACTGGCGCACGCGCCCCCCGGCGAGGTCGCCTGGCCGGCCGCCGCCACGCTGCTGCTCGGCTGCATCACGCCAGTCACTTCCTACCTAACGCTGCGGTACGTCTGCCGGTTGGGCGTGATCGACGCCGCCGCCGTCGCGGCACACTACGGCTCGGTGTCGGCCGTCACCTTCATCGCCGCCACCTCCTTCGTCGCCGCGCAGGGGGCGGTCGCCGAGGGCTTCATGCCGACCCTCGTCACCATCCTGGAAACCCCCGGCATCACCCTCGCCTTGGCGATCGGCCTGGTCGCCACCGGCGGCGGACGGGGTTTGTCGGCCGCCCTGCATGAAGTCTTCACATCGCGCGGCCTGCTGCTTTTGCTCGGCGGCTTGGTCGTCGGCTACGTCACCGGCGAAAAGAACTGGTCCGACGTCGCCCTCTTCTACGACACCAAGGGACCGGTCTTCCGCGGCGCCTTGTGTCTCTTCCTCTTACACATGGGGGCCGTCGCCGGCGAACGACTCAGTTCTTTGCGGCAGGTCGGTCCGCTGCTCTTGGCCTTCGCCGTCGTCGCGCCGATCTTACACGGCGCGTTGGGCGTTTGGCTGGGTGGATGGTCGGGCCTTTCGGTTGGCGGATCGGCCGTGCTGGGCGCGATGGCCGCCAGCGCCTCTTACATCGCGGCCCCGCCCGCCGTCCGCCTCACGCTTCCCGACGCCAACCCCACCTACTCACTCACTTGTTCCTTGGGCGTCACGTTTCCATTCAACATCCTGGCCGGCATTCCGCTCTACTACGAAATGGCCCGCTGGCAGGCCGGCTACTGAGGAAAACATAGATTTTTGCGCAGACGGAATCCGAGAGTCGTTGGGACGCGGCGGCCGCGCCCGACGAGAGCCGACCCGACCCTAACGCGAAGAAGCGGATTCGGCGCAAGATTCAACCTGTGACTCAATAAGGTTTTTCCGCCAGAGTTCTTATGCTGGAAGGATCCGCGACTTCATAGGACGGACTTCAGTCCGTCCGTAAGGCGACGTCCAGAAACTCTCCTTCTTTGTCGCCCACCAGCCTCAAACGACTTCCTGCAAAGGACGAACAACGACGATGTGTAAGACGCACGACCTCGATTCGACGACCCCCGCCCTTTCACGCCGCCGGCTGCTGACCGCCGCCGCCGGGTTGCTGGCGGCCCCAAGCCTGCCCTCGCTCGCCGCCGCGAAGCAGCCGGACGACATCGCCGCCGCCGACCCGAAGGAGACGTTGAAGCTGCTCTACGCCGGCAACGAGCGGTTCGTGAAGGGGTTGGTGAAGGCGCCGAACCGCGACATCGAGCGCGTCCGCGAGGTGGCGCCGCGGCAAAAGCCGTTCGCCGCCTTCCTGGGTTGCGCCGACAGCCGGGTGCCGGTCGAGATCGTTTTCGACCAAGGCTTCGGCGACCTGTTCGTCACGCGCATCGCCGGCAACGTGACCACGCCCGAGTGCATCGGCAGCTTGGAATTCGGCACGTTGGTGCTCGGCGCGAAGGTGCTGTACGTGCTGGGGCACACCAACTGCGGCGCGGTGGCGGCGGCGGTGAAGGGCGAGGCCGTCCCCGGCCAGATCAGTTCCCTGTTCCAGCATTTGCGGCCGGCGGTGAGGGCGGCGAAGGGCGACGTGGCCGCCGCGATCAAAGAAAACGTGCGCACCCAGGCCGCGATTCTTAGTGAAGCCTCGCCCGTCATCGCGCAGCTCGTACGCGAAGGTAAGTTGACCGTCGCCGGCGGCGTCTACGACCTGGCCACGGGCAAAGTCACGCCGGTCGAAATGAGAGACCCCTGACCACCCGCCGCCGACTACTTTCCGTCGGCTTCAAGGTAGGCCGCCAGCAAAGTAAGATTCCGCGCGAAGACGGCGCTGTCGAGGTACGACTCCCCGTCCTTGAATTTCGGCTGGCCGACGAGTTTTTCGACGGTCCGGCCGACGCTCGGCCACCGGCCTTCGGCGTCCAATCCTTTCACGATTTGTTCGACGACCTCCGTCGATGGCGCTACCTTCGTCGCCGCCGACGGCTTCGGCTTCGCGCGTTTCGCCTCGTCGTACGCCTTTTGCAGCCGCTCGAGCTTTGAATCGACCTTCCAACCGTAGTGCGTCGGCACGTCGCCGTCGTCGTAGGTCAGTACGTAGTCGCTGGTCATGTAGAGCGGCTTGTTCGATTTCAGTTCGTAGAACCGCGCCAGCCGGCCGTCGCTCAGTTTCGACCGTCGAAGATACGCCAGCGCCGCCGGGATCGGCTTCAGATATTTATCGTCGTTGGTCCAGGCGTGGATCTTAAGCAACGTCTCGACGGCGTCCTGCGACTCCCGGCCGCTCACCGCCGGCGGCTCGAACTTCCGCGCCCAAACGGGGCGCATCTTTTCGTCGTACTGTTGCGCCCAGGCGGGCTGCGGTTCCGGCATCCGCGCCAAGACCAAAAAGTCGCCGAGCTTGCCGGCGGCGTTAAGACACCGCTCGTCCCCCGTGATCGAATACACCCCCAGCAGCATTTCCGAAATGCTTCCGGCGGCGTCGTCGTTGAGGGTGTAAAGATCCCAGTAATTCTTGATGCGGTTTTCCGTGCGCCAATCGTAGTCGGGGTAGACGGCGGGCACGACGGGCGGCTTCGCCGACGGACCGGTGAACACCTGCGGGAAGGCGCCGTTGGGGAACTGCGCCGCCAGCACCGCGTCGACCGCGGCGGCGGCGGCTTGGTGGATTTCGGTATCCTTGAATCCAAGGGCCTTGTCCAAACGCGCGAGGAAAAGCACCGCCGCCTGGGTCGCGCCGTCGTCGAACGTCGACGCATTACGGCCCTTCCCTCGACCGTTGCGATACAGTCCGGCGGCCTTGCTCTTCGGGTCGAAGTCGATCATGTTCGCCCAACCGCCGGACTTCAACTGGCCGTACATCAAGGCGGCGGCGGTTTCGCGGGCGGCGTCGCGGTAGAGTTCGTCGCCGACGGCTTCGTAGGCCGCGACGTAGGCCAGGCCGACGGTCGGCGTGCCGGGCGGCTGCACCCAAATCTGCGTCGGGCCGGCCTTCCCCTCGCCGAGCCGCGTCTTCAGATCGAGCGATGTGTAATAGACATAGCCGCCGTTCACCGCGACGTTCGCTCTGTAATACGCGGCCGCCTTCTTCATCGTGGCGGCCGCCTTCTCTTTCAGACCGCCGGCCGGTTTGGCGGCCGTCGAAAGCGAGGCGAACATCGTCGACCCGATCACGGCGAGGCAAGACCGACGGCGCATGCGACGAGTCTCCAAAAATGAACGGGCGTCTTACAGCAGCACCAGGTTGTCGCGGTGGACGATTTCGTCGTAGCGGGCGGCGGGCAGCAGTTCCGCCAGCCGCGACGTCGGTTGGCCCATCACCGTTCGGGCCTCCTCCGACGAGTAATTCGTGAGGCCGCGCGCGAAGACCACGCCGTCCATCGTCTCGACGCTCACCACGTCGCCGGGAACGAAACTGCCGACGACGTCGACGATGCCGACCGGCAGCAGGCTGCGCTGCTTGTGCGACAAGGCGGCGACGGCGCCGGCGTCGACGCGGAGCGACCCTTTCGGCCGCACCGAGAAGCCGATCCACCGTTTCCAGGCGGCCAGCCCGTCCCCTTTCGCCGGCATCAACGTGCCGATCGGTTCCCCCGCCATCACGAGCCGC
>JBOFFD010000207.1:0-5391 GCA_051648425.1 Planctomycetia bacterium | reverse complement strand
TGCTGGTGCACATTCGGCATCCGTACCTCAACACGCTGACCAACTTCTGGAACATCGACAACGGCGAAACCCTCATCATCGAGACCGAGCTGCCCAGCAGCTCGCTGCGACAGCGGTTGACCGAAATCAAGCGGGTCGGCAACGGCATTCCCGCCGACGAAATGCTGACGTACCTCACCCAGGCCGCCGAGGGCCTCGACTTCCTGAACGTCCCGCAGCACGAGTTCCAGGGCAAGCGGGTCGCCATCTACCACCGCGACCTTCGTCCGGAAAACCTGCTGATCTTCCAAGAGAACGGCCAAAAGGTCTGCCGGGTCTCCGACTTCGGCCTCGCCAAGCCAGTCACCGACCAAGTGGCCCAGCACTCGCAGGGCCTCATCCACTACGACTACGACCCGCCGGAATTCTTCGAGGGCCAGACTTCGCCCACCAGCGACCAATACGCGCTGGCGATCAACTATTACGAACTGCGCACCGGCGAACTGCCGTTCCGCGGCACGATGCTCGATCAGTTGCAGATGCGGCTTTCCGACAACCCGAACCTGTCGCTCTTGAACGAGCCGGAACGGTCGGCGCTTCGCAAGGCCCTCTCTCGTAAACCGGAAAACCGCTATCCAAGCTGCCTGGCGTTCGCCCAGGCGGTCGGCGAAGCGTTGAAGGGGATGGACGACTCGGCGCCGCCGCCGGCCCAAAGCCCGACGCCGCGCGGCGCCGCCCCCGCCGCCCCCGTCCGCACCAACATTCCCCGGCCGACCGTCTCGCCGAGCGCCCCCCGCCCGTTCCCCACCGCCGGCGGTCCGTCGCCCGCCCCCCAGCAACCCCGCGGCGACGTCCGCTTCGGGGACTCCGGCTCGTCCCCCGGCCTGGGCGCCGGCACCGGCGGCTCCGGGTTCGGCGGCAACCCGGGCTATGGCGCCAGCGTCGGCGGCTCGCGGGATCCGCTTCGACCGACCGGCATGGGGCAAGGCGTCGCCGTCTCCGACATCGGCCTCGGTCAACGCACCCCCGACCCCGCCAGTCTCAAGAACATCCGCGACCAACTGTCGACGAGCCCCTCGTCGTCCGGCTCCTCCATGAACGATTCGGGCGAAACCCGCATCCCGCTCGTTTGGGTGGTGCTCATCCTGGCGCTCACCGCCGTCGGCGCCGTTGGCGCCACGATGTATTTCGTCCAGAACCAGAACCAGAACCAACAGTCCCAGACCGGCAAGGCGCAGCCTGCGGAAGCGAAAACCGCTTCGGACGCCGACCAAGACCGGTGACCGACGCCGCCGACCAAAAGGGGCGACCGACCAAGACCGACGACGAGCCTGCTCGACGACGAAGTCCGCGAGATCGGCTTGTTTCTTCTCCAGGAATGGGTACAGTACGAATGAGTCAGCGGTCGAGCCTTCCGTCTCTCGCAGTCCAACTTTGCACCGTCCACCACGAACGGGTCGATTTCAAGACGGGTGCTTGGCATGGACGCCGCTGATCCGAAGATCGATTCCGTCCGCATTGTCCGCGAACCGACTCTTTATCTCGTCGGCGTCCAAAAGGTCGAACAAGCGGCGATCGACCAGTTCCTAACCGACCACGGCGCCTCTTGGGAAACCGACACCGATGTCGGCGCGGAACGGCTGACCGAAGCCGCCGGACGCATCTGTTACATGTCTTTCGGCAAGGGGCGTAAAAGCCACGCCGAATACATGCACAACATCGTGTCGTCCGGCCACGGCAGCGTTCTCGAACACGCGGTCTGGAACGTGGTCGTCACCGGGGTCAGCCGCAGTTTCACTCATGAACTGATCCGCCACCGGGCGGGCTTCGCCTACAGCCAACTAAGTCAACGGTACGTCGACGAGTCGTCGGCCGAGTTCGTCGAGCCTGACTGCATCGCCGAGGATGAAGAACTGCACGCAGTCTGGCTGAAAACGGTCGCCGCCGCCCAGGCCGGCTACCGCGAACTCGTGGAGAAACTGACCGTCAAGTTTTCGCAGCACCCAGACAAAACGCTTCGCCGGAAACTGGCCCGGCAGGCGGCCCGCAGCGTTCTGCCCAACGCCTGCGAAACCAAAATTTTCGTCAGCGCCAACGCCCGAGGACTCCGCCACTTCATCGAACTCCGCGGCTCGGAACACGCCGACGTCGAGATTCGAACCGTGGCCTTGAAAATGCTTCGATTGATGCGGCAACACGCCCCCGTGCTGTTCAGCGACTATGAAATCCGCCGTCTGGACGACGGCGCGGAAGTCGTCTACACCCCGTTTCGGAAGGTGTGACGACCTCCAATCGGCGGACCATCCCTCGACTTCGACCTTCGCGCGAAGGGGATGACGGGTCCGCCTGGCTGGGATATCGACGACTTGCTCGTCGATCCCGGCCGCCGTCGATCGTTTCCCGCTTTTTCTCAGGGAACGACCGACGTCCGCACCGCCGGACGCGCCGTGGGTCGGCGCTTCGCCCGGCGTTCGATTCCGCCGAGGCCGTGCCTCGCGCGGATCTGCGGGTTGATTCGCGGGATCCAGCCGAAGTCGCTTCGCGTCGCAGATCAAGGTTCTTCCAGCGCTTTTCGACGCCCGCCGTCGTCGCCCTGGAATGCTACCTCGACCGTCCGCCCCTCGCCGACGGTCGCGCGACGTCGTCGCCGTACCCGGCTGCGTCCGCGGCGCGGGCCGTCCCCTTCGGACGGCCGCCCCGGCGTTCCCGCGCTTCTTCGCCGCCGACCGGTCACAAGACAGTCCGGTCAATTTCGCTCTAACACTTTGCCGGTCGAAAGTCCGATCCGAAAGGGCAGTGCATTGTTGACGGACACAGCCACCGCGGAAATCGCCAAGGGCATCCTCGAGATTCATCCCGACGGTTACGGGTTCCTCCGCAACCTCGCCGCCCAGGGAGACGTCGGCGGCGACGACGTCTACGTCTCGGCCGACATGATTCGTAAACTCAACCTCCGCGAAGGCGTCTTCCTCGAAGGTCCGATCCAGCGCCACCAGAACCAAAACAACAACCAACGCTTCCAACCGAACAACCGCCGCAACAACAACAATTTCCGCGACCGCAACCAACGCCGGCCGCCCGTTCAAAACCGCAGCCAGGGACCGCGGCTCACCAGCATCACCGCCGTTGAAGGCGAAGACCCCCTCGGTTACCAAACGCTGCCATCGTTCGACCGCCTCACCGCCGTCGACCCCTCGCTGTGGCTCAAGCTTGAAACCACCCCCGACCGCCTCACCAGCCGCGTCATCGACATGTTCACCCCCATCGGCAAAGGGCAGCGCGGCCTCATCGTCGCCCCGCCCCGCACCGGTAAGACCATCCTCATCCAGCACATCGCCGACGCCATCAGCACCAACCACCCCGAGGTGAAGCTGATCGTCCTCTTAGTCGATGAACGCCCCGAAGAAGTCACCGACATGCGCCGCACCATCCGCGGCCAAGTCTTCGCCTCTTCCAACGACCGCGAGACCTCCAGCCACGTCCGCCTGGCGCAGCTCGTCATCGAACGCTCGAAACGGCTCGTCGAAATGGGCCACGACGTCGTCGTCCTGCTCGACAGCATCACCCGCCTCGCCCGCGCCTACAACCGTCAGGCGGGCAACTCCGGCCGCACCATGACCGGCGGCCTGGACATCAAGGCGCTCGACATACCCAAACGCCTGTTCGGCAGCGCCCGCGCCTTCGACGAAGGCGGTTCGCTCACCGTCATGGCGACCGCCCTCATTGAAACCGGCAGCCGCATGGACGACGTGATTTTCCAGGAGTTCAAGGGCACCGGCAACATGGAACTGGTGCTCGACCGGCGCCTGTCCGACCGCCGCATCTATCCCGCCGTGAACCTGGCGCAGTCGGGTACGCGAAAGGAAGAGCGCCTGCTGCCGAAGGACCTGCTGGAACGGATCACGCTGCTGCGCCGCAGCATGTTGCAGATGAACGACGTGGAAGCGATGGAAAGCCTCATCAAACAGCTTTCCAAACACGCCACCAACGAAGCCTTCCTCAACACCATCGCCAAATACTTGGCATAACGAACGCCCGTCGCCGCAATCCGTCCAACGACGCCAACGACGCCGTTCCTTTGTAGCCCTGAAAGGGCGGCCCTCTTATAGCCCAGGGCAACGCCCTGGGAACCGCAACACCACCTAAAGTGCGAAGCCCTGAAAGGGCGTTGCGACGACCGGCCCGCGCCGTACGAAGTCGCGCCCTTACAGTGCTTCGTGTTCATTCTTCGTCTTAAACCCAGGGCGTCGTCCTGGGCTGGAGGAGTGCCGCCTTTTGAGGGCTGAAGGAAGGCCGTCCTTTCAGCGTTGGAGGAAAGGCGTCCTCTCCGGGGGTGAAAGCGGCGTCTGACACGGGAGTCCTAGGCAACGCGCTAAGAATAGAACGGAAAGAAGCTTAAGACGCGGCCGCGGTACATCCAGACGCCGGCCGAGCCGGCGCAGACCGGGCCGAGGGTTTCCTCGGCGGTGTAGCGCCACAACAGGCGGCCCTCGAAGCTCGTCACGATCACGGTTTGGTCGGCGAGGAAGAGGCGGGCCGGCGAACCGTCGCCCAAGACGAAGTAGCGGGCTTGGTCGCGCGGCTCGCGGTTCTCGGCGATGAGCCGACCTTCCCCCGAAACCAGCGCGCTGTAGCCTTCCGGGCTGGTGGCCAAGAGGGCCGACCCCATCGGCCGCAGCGACCACGGCCCCCACGGCAGATCGATCGCCCAAACCAACGAGCCGTCGGGTTCGTGGCCGCGCACGGCGCGGGAGTCGCGGGCGGCCGTCGCCCAGCCGCCGCCCGGCCGGGGCGCCGCCATGAGCGGCTCCGCCGGCTTCGCGCGGAACTTGCCCACCGACTTCCCCGTCGCGTCGAACGACTGCAACAGCTTGTTCTCGAACGTCGCGGCGTACGATCCGTCGGGTTGAGCGGCGAATGTTTCGATCTTAAAGTCGCTGCGCACGCTCGACCGTTCTTCGTCGGGGAAACGGAAGCGGACGAGGTTCTCACACTCTTCGACGTAGTACGCCTCGCCGAAGGTCGGCAGCAGCACCAAGTGACTAAGATCGGTGATGGAAACCGCGCTGCGGATCGATTCATTCGCCAGCGGATCGTAGGCGACGAGCACGCCGTTGGTGGCGGCGGCCAGCCAGCCCCCTTCTTCGCCGGGCGGCGGTTCGTAGGTCCGCAAAATGCGGCCGAGGCCGACCATCGCCTCGCTTTCGTGGATCAGTTCGCCGTCGCCGTTGAACACGCGCAAGGTTCGGCGGTTGGTGAAGACGCACACGTTCCCGGTGCCGGGGGCTTGTTCCAAGACGGCCGACTCGGCTTCGTCCAGCGAATTGGCGGCGCGGGTCTCCCACAACGGTTCGCTGGCGGCGAAGGAGGGCCGCGGCTTGGCGTCGCTCGCCTTCGTTTCGGGCTTTTCAC
>JBOFFD010000206.1:0-3565 GCA_051648425.1 Planctomycetia bacterium | reverse complement strand
ATAGAAGAAGACGCGCTGCTGAGGAAAGCGGCGGCTAACGACGATGATTCGTCAGCCTGCCGGCCGAGGGGTCACGTCGGCTCCTGCCAGTGCTGCTTTTCTTCGACCGGTTTCGAGTAGCCCTGCACGTAGACGAAGTAGTAAATGATGCCGAACGCCGCGACGACCATCACGATGTACCAGAGGGTGCTCAGTACGTCCATCGTCCGGGCGACCGTTTTCTCCCGCGTCTTCTTGCGTTCTTCCTCTTCCTTCTCCTCGATCTCTTCCTCACTCGGTTCGTGCGGCTTTTCCGGAGGGGGCGGGGCCTCGACGCCGTACGAAACGGTGGCGTCTTCGTCGGGCGGCACGATGTCGACCTTCTTGCCGCACGACGGGCAGCTCAGCCGCTTGCCCAGCATCGCTTCGCTTTTGACGCGCAGGCCCTTGAGGCATTGGGGGCAGTTGAGCGTGTATGGAAATTTGATCTTGCCGGCGGCCATCGTTCCCCCCGAAGAATGCGTCGATTCGTCGACCGTTCAATCCTGAATCGTTGAAAAAAGCCGTTACGGAAACCGGCGACGGTCAAGGTATTCTACACGGCGCGCCGCCGCAAGGGAGCGGAAAACCAGGTCGGCCGTCAGCCTTCGCCGACGTACGACGACTTGAACACCTCGTCGCGGCGGCGCTGGTCGCGGACGGCCGTCGCCAGTACGGAGACGCCGCGGCAGTATTCCGCGTACCCCTGAATCCACTGGCCGGCCTTGCAGTGTTCCTCGCCGGCGGCGCGGAACTGGTCGAGCTTGGCGAAATCGATCTTCCACGACTGCTCGACCGCCATTTCGCGCAGCGTCCGCATCATCTGCGCCACCCGCTCGGTCAGTTCGGCCCCCAATTCGACGTCGGTGGGGAAATAGACCGGCGGCGGGCCGTCCAAGCCGCGCGGACCGATCGGGGCCGCGTTGCGACGGTAGATCATGATCCCCAACGAAGCCGACAACAGCCCCAGGCTGGCCAGAACCCCAAGCAGCGCGTACCCCGACCGGTAGTAAAGCAGCGTGTAGTCCAACACGCTGGCGACGAGACCGGCGGCGAGCAGACGTTCCGGCAGGGTCAGCCGGCGCAGAAAAAGGTAGAGTTCCTTGGCGCGGCGTTTCGCGCCGGCCGGCTTCCACCACGGCTCGGCGGCGGGCGATTCTTCCTTGGGGACGTGCGCCAACACGACGGTGATGTTGTCGTTGCCGCCGCGGAGGTTGGCCAAGTCGACGAGGTAGCGCACCGCTTCGTCGGGCGACAGGCAGGTGGCGGCGGCCCACAGTTCGTCGCTGCGCACCGGCCCGCTGAGGCCGTCGCTGCACAAGAGGAAGTAGTCGCCCGGCTCGACGGAGTACGGCCCGGTGACGTCGACCTTCACTTGCGCCTGCGGGCCGAGCGAACGGATGATGACGTTCTTGGGGACGTCGGTCATGCTGTTCGGCGAACGGTTGGCCCGGCGGGCCATCTCCCATTGCAGGCTGTGGTCGTAGGAAAGCTGCTCGATCCGCTTGCCGCGGACGCGGTAGCAGCGGCTGTCGCCGACGTGGCCGATGAAGGCGCCTTTTTCGGTGATCGCCAGGGCGGTGCCGGTGGTGCCCATCCCCTCGAAGCCGGCGTTGAGCTGGCCTTTTTCGTGGACGACGTTGTTGGCTTCGGTGACGGCCCGATCCAGCGCTTCGCCGGGGGGGGTGTTCTCCGCCAGCTTGGTGTACGACATGACGATCGTCTGGACGGCCAGCTTGCTGGCCAGTTCGCCCACGGCGTGGGCGCCCATGCCGTCGGCGACGACGAACAGGTGGCCGCGGGTGCGCCAGGCGGCCTCCGTGGTTGCCAGGACGACCGCGTGGTCGTCTTGGTTGTGGCTGCGCTTCATCCCGACGTCGGTCAGGGATCGGGTTTCCACGGGCAGGATGGATTCGTTCACCGCACTCGAATCCTCGGGGGACGCGCTCGAAGCGGCGGGCGCTCGAAGCGGCGGGCGCCGTCTTCTCGGCCGAGGGTTTTCCTAGGCCCGCTGGACGACCGCCGTCATTGTTCGGATTTTACCAGCCGGCGGCGAGGGGGATTTCAACGAACCGCCGCGGAAGCGACTCGCGCGGTTCCGGCGACAGGCGGCGCGGGTCGTCGCTCAAACCCCAGCGCGTCGCGTGTACGTAAAAGCCGCACGCCGTTCGATCACCCCGGCCGCTACGACACGCCGACCTTCTCGGGAACGCTCATCGCAGTCGGGGTCCCTTGCGGCGCCTGGTTCGGCGGGAGGGCGGCCTCGCGGTCGCGGTGCGGGGGCAGAGGCTCCAGTGCGGCGACGGGCCAGTCGCCCGGCTCGTTCATCCTTCGCAGCGCTGCGACCATCGCGCAGGCGTCGTAGCCATGCGCCTTGGCGAACGCCTCGCGCGCCTGGCGAACCCCCTCGATCACGTCATCCGTCATCGCCTTCCCCTTCCTCGGTGAGTTCCTCGGGCGTGCAGATCAGAGGCGCCGTGTAGCCGGCCGCCTTGCACGCCTTCTCGCACTTGCGGCACGCCTTCGCGCACTCGGCCATCGCCTTGTCGTCGGGGTGCTTTTCGCACGCGGCGGCGGCGTCCGCGCAGCACTTCATGCAGCACTCCCCGGCGTGGCACGCCATCGGGTTCTGCCGGGCCGCGAACGACGACGCAAACCGGCAGGCGTCGCCACACCCGATGCACATCTCCATGACGGCGTGGTGCTCCATGCTTCCGCCCAGCACTTTCATCGTGCAATGGCGGGAGCAGATGTCGCACGCCGTCTGGCAGTCGGTACACGCCTCGGCGCAGGCGGCGCACGTCGCCGCGTGCTTTTCCTGGGCCGGCGTCGGTTTGACGTCGGCGGGGGCGGTGCAGGCGAGCGCCGCGGCGAGGCAAAGAGTCGAGAACATGAGGGAATCCTTTCTAAAGAACCATCGGCGGCGGCCGGGGAATCCGGCCGATCCGTCCGTCGAAACGCGGGCGACCGACGGGGCGGTCGTCCGTAGGTCGTTCACTTCACCCGTCGGGCTGGCCCGCAGGGCGAGCGGCTGTCGAGCAGCACGTCGGCGCCGATCAGAAAACCAAGGGCGCGCACTGGAACGCCGCAGGGCGCGAAGGCGTCGTCGATGGTCAAAAAGCACGCTCGGCGAAATGCCTCGGCCCCCAGCTTTCGTCCACGGTTCCAATGATTTTCGCCGTGTCCGCGCCGCCGCCGAAATCGAGCGTGAGAAAACGACCCTGGCAAGCAGGCGTGGCCTCTAACGTCCCGAGTGCGTCGGTTTTGCTTGAGGTCAAAGTGATTTTGGCATCAACCATCCGGGAACGATGAATCGTCGCCGGCATGGGAGGAATGTCGATGAGCTTCATCCCTTCGATGATGGTGCCGATAACATTGACCGTACGACCGAAGGGAGCGGGTGTTGACCCACGGCCAGCGCACATTAAACCCTATTCGCCGCAAGGACTTCGGCGAGGAAGTCCGTATTCCACCCCGCGAACTGCATCTTGCCGCGGATGCTGTCCTTCTTCGGATGCCGCTTCAGCAGCGTCACCGCGAACCGTCG
>JBOFFD010000205.1:0-2857 GCA_051648425.1 Planctomycetia bacterium | reverse complement strand
GCGCTGCGGAACGTGACGGCCGTCGGCGGCGACCCGGCCCGCACCGCCATCCTCGACAACTTCTGCTGGGGCAACACCGAACGGCCCGAAGTCTTCGGCTCGCTGTGCGCCGCGGCGATGGCCTGCCGCGACGTGGCGACCGCCTTCGGCACGCCGTTCATTTCGGGTAAGGACAGTCTCAACAACGAATTCAACACCGGGACGGAACGGATCGTCATTCCGCCGACGCTGCTCATCAGCGCGCTGGCGATCGTACCGGACGTACGTCGCTCGGCCACGATGGATCTGAAGGAACCAGGCGATCTGTTGGTGTTGATCGGTTTGACGCATGACGAATTGGGTGGATCGCAATACGCCGAGGTCGTCGGGTCGACCGGCGGCGCGGTGCCGAACGTCGATTTGGAACTGGCGCCGAGAATCTTCGCCGCCGTCCACCGAGCGATTTCCGAAGGACTGGTCCGGGCTTGCCACGACCTTTCCGACGGCGGATTGGCCGTGGCGGCCGCCGAAGCGGCTTTCGCCGGCGGGGTGGGGGCGCACGTGCGGCTCGACGCCGTTCCGACCACGACGGATCTGACGGACGAATCGCTGCTTTTCTCGGAGTCGAACACGCGGTTTCTGGTGGAAGTGTCACGGTCCGAGTGGGACCGTTTTAAAGAGATTTTCGCCGGGCTGCCGTTTGCGGACGTCGGCGAAACGACCGCGAGTCCGGTCGTCGAATTCGTGCGCGGCGGCGGTTTCATTCTGTGTGAAACGCTCGCCGAGCTGAAGGCGGCTTGGAAGTCGCCGTTGGATTGGTGACGTCGGTCTTACGAATGGTTCGAGCGGACCGGGAGTTCCGCCCTACGATTAAGATCGCCTTCTCGTTGTCAGACGGCGTGTTTGTTTCGGCGGCCTTCGACGATTGGGTGTTCGGTCAACGCGCGGCAGACCTCGACGACGCGGCGGACGATCGCCTCGACGAACTTATCGCCCTTTTCCGCGCTGGCTTGTTCGGGGTAGCCGACGCAGCCGGCGACCGTTCGTTGGCCCATGTCCTGGCAGTGGTACAGGCCTCGCAGCACCGCCGGCGCCTGTTCGTGGTCGTCCTTGATATCGTTTTCGACCACGAGGTCAGGTCGGAAAAACATCAGCATGGACGTTTCGACTTCGCAGGCGTGGCCGACCAGTTTGCGCGGGCCGGTGCAAATTTCCGCGATTTCCGGTTCGGCCAAATCCCAGTAACAGGCGGCCGACAATAGGGCGGACGGAAACTTCGGCTGCAACCGGCGGAGGGCGACGTGCATGGTGTCGATGTTGCCGCCGTGGCCGTTGAGAACGAGCACCCGTTTGTAGCCGTCTTCCAAGAGCGGGGTCAGCATTTCGCAGATCATGGTGATGTGCGAATCGACCGACGCCGTCAGCGTGGCGCCGTACGGCAGGTGATGGTCGCTGGCCCCGAACCACTGCACCGGGAGCAGCAACACCCGCTCCTTGACGGCCGCCTCCACGCGATCGGAGACGCCGCCGCAAAGAATGGCGTCGGTGGCGACGGCGAGATGGCGGCTGTGCTGTTCGACGGCGGCGATCGGCAGGACGACCAGTGTGCGGTCGCGGTCGACCCGCGCGAGTTGCGGCCAGGTCATTTCGGCGAACTTCATCAGCGCGGCGGCCTTTCAGATCGAGAGCGGCGGCGGGTTAAGATTCTTCGTAGCAGGCGTCGGGGATGTCTGCGTTGGAGAAGACGTTTTGAACGTCGTCGTGGTCGTCGAGCTTGTCGAGCATGCGGATGATTTTTCGGCCCGTCTCCTCGTCGCACGGGACGAGGGTTTCGGGAATTTGCGCGACGTCGGCCTGTTTCGTTTCGATGTTGGCGGCCTGCAGGGCGTGCAACACGGCTTGGAAGTCGGTAGGTTCGCAGAGGATCTCAAAGAAGTCGCCGTTAAGTTTGACGTCTTCGGCGCCGGCTTCGAGGGCGAGTTCCATGAGCGAATCTTCGCTGCGGCCGGCGGCTTCGATGAGGAATTGACCTTTACGCTTGAACATCCAACCGACGCAACCGGTGGTGCCCAGGTTGCCGCCGGCGACGTCGAAAATCTTACGGATTTCCGAGGCGGTGCGATTGCGGTTGTCGGTGAGAAGTTCACAGACGACGGCCACGCCGTTCGGTCCGTAGCCTTCGTAGACGATTTCCTCGATGTTGTCGCCGGAGCCGAGTTCGCCGGCCCCTTTCTTAATCGCCTTTTCGATGGTGTCTTTCGGAAGGGAAACCGACTTCGCCTTGCTGACCGCGAAGGCGAGTTTCGCGTTTCCTTTGATGTCACCGCCGCCCATGCGGGCGGCGGCCTGGATCAGACGCGACATTTTGCTGAAGAGTCGGCTGCGGGCGGCGTCGACCGCCCCTTTCCGCATCTTAACGTTCTTGGCGTGTGAATGTCCTGCCATGATCCCCGGTCCTTTGACGTTCTGCTCGGTCGAAGCGGCTTGCGGCCGTCGGCTACGGAGCGGTCTTCGCGTCGGCCTCGGCGGGCGCGGATTTCAACCGCTCCAGCTTCTTGGCGATCTGCTTCCACTTTTCTTCGGAATCTCCGCCAGCCTTCTGTTTATACAGTTCGATCGACTTCTCCCACGCCTTGCGAGCGTCGTCTTTTTCGTCGAGCTGCAACAGCGTGTCGCCCAGGTGGTCCCAAATCACGCCGTCGTTGCCCTCGTCCAGCTTGATGGCGTCCTGCAGAAACTTTTTGGCGTCGGCGTACTTGCCTTGTTTGAACATCACCCAGCCGGCGCTGTCGAGATACGCCGCGTTCGCCGGGTCGATCTTCAGCGCCTTGCGCACCATCTGTTCGGCGCGGTTCAAGTTCTTGCCTTCGTCGGCCCA
>JBOFFD010000204.1:0-2200 GCA_051648425.1 Planctomycetia bacterium | reverse complement strand
CCTTGGAGCCTTGGGGTTCACTGTCGGAATCGGTCGGCGTCACTTTCCGAGCGCCGCCAGCCGGTCGCGGGCCTGCGCCGCCGCCGGTTGGTCGGCGAAACGGTCCAGCAGCCGTCGGTAGTTCTTCCGCGCCGCCTCGTCTTCGTTGGAGCGCTCGTAGCATTTTCCGGCTTCCAGCAAGGCCAACGCCTGCCACTTGGGGTACGGGTACAGGATATCGACCTTCAAGTACGCCTTCAGCGCTTCATCGAACTGCTCTTGATGAAAGAACGATTCGCCGATGTAGAATTGCGCGCGAGCGGCGGTCTCGGTCTTCTCGTCGCCGAAGGCGGCGGCGAACGCGGTGCGGGCTTCGCGGAAGCGGGCCTGTTGCAGATGCACCCGCCCCTCGACCATGCGGGCCTCGGCGACCACCGCCGGGTCGATCTCCTTCCCTTTCCCCGCGACCAGCGCCGCGGCGTCTTCCGCCGCCTTGGCGCCCTTTTTCAAATCGAGGTACGCCTGCGCCCGCCTGAGCCGCGCGTTGGGGTGGTAGCGCGACGCCTTCGGGTCGGCCAGCACCGCCGACAGCGCCGCCACGGCGTCGTCGGTGCGGCCGGCGTCATAGGCGGCTTCGCCGCGCCAGTAGGCCGCCGCCGGCGCCAGCGGATGGTCGGGCCGAGCGGCCGTGAACCGCCCCAAAGCGTCGGCGGCGTCGGACGAGCGGCCCGACCGGTAGGCCAACAGCGCGGCGCGGTAGTCGACGAGCGGTGTAAGCCGACGGCGCGTCGCGTCGTCGGCCGGCAGCGCCGCCAGGTCCGACGTCAACACCGCCGCCCTCTTCGCCACGGCGGCGTAGTCCTTGGCGTCATACAGCGCTTCCACGAGCTGCTGCCGAACCTCCAGCCGGACGTCGGCCGCCGCCGCCTTCTCCGCGTCGGTCAGCCAACGGACGGCGTCGGCCGACTTGCCGCGCTCGCGCGCCAGTCGGCCCCGTTCCAACAGCCAGCCGGCCGCCGCCGTCGGCGTCGCCGCCGTTTCAATGCACCGGGCGTACAGCGCGTCGGCGTCGTCCGCTCGGTCGGCCGACCGCAGCAACCGCGCCAGCCGGCGGGCGGCGTCGACCGCCACCGCCGCCGTCGCGTGCCGATCCATCACCGTTTGGTACGCGGCGACCGCTTCGTTCGCGCGTCCCACTTGTTCCAGCGCCGCGCCGTTCCAGTACGCGGCGGCGGCGACCACCGCCGGTTCCGCACCCTTCGTCGAAGCGGCGGCGGCGAACGACGCGGCGGCGGCTTCGGGCTTCGACCGCCGCAGCTCCAGCGTGCCGCGATCGAACAGGCACTGGGCCTGAAGCGCGCCGGTCGGCTTGCCAGCGAGCGCGGCCTCGAGCAGTTCGCCGGCCGCGTCCCACTTTTCGACCGCCGCGAACGACTGCGCCGCCGAGTGCAGCAGTTCGGCGGCGTCGGACCGCCGGCGCACCGCTTCCATCATCACGGCGCGACGGCGGCGGGCGGTCGGTTCGTCGGTCGTCGCGGCGGTGGTCTCGGCCAACGTCCGCACGGCGGAGGCCGCCAGCGCCGGGTCGCCGCCGTCGTCGCCCGACGAAAGCCTCAAAAACTCTTCCAGGGCGGTCGCGCCGGCGGCTTCGTTCTTGGACCGAACGAGGGCCATCCCTTGCAGGTATTTGGCGTCGCGGGCGAGGCTTTTCGGCAGCGTTTCAGACTCGAAGCCGTCGAGCGACTTCAGCGTTTCGTCGTACATCTTCCGCTCGAAGAACGCGAGGGCGACCGAGTACCGCAGTTGCCGACGGGCGGCGGGGTCGCGAGCGGCGTTCATCAGTTCGCTGAGCAAGGTCGACGGGTCGCCGAGGCCGGCCTGCCGAACGGCGGCCAGTTCGGTCCCCTCGGCGGCGAGCAGCAGTTCCGCCAAGGCGACGGCCGCCATGTCGCGCTGTTCGTGGGCCTCGGCCTTGGGATGCCGACCGTCCAGCCGCCGGTAGGCTCGCACCGCGCCGACGAGGTCGCGGGCCTGCACCGTCGAACGGACAAAGTAGTACAGCGCGCGGTCGACGACGGCGTCGGTCGCGCCAGCCTTTCCGGCGACGGCGTCGAACCGGCGGGCGGCGGTTTTGGCGTCGCCCGCTTGGTACGCGGCGACGGCCTGCTGGAACTCGACGTCGACGCCGAGCGCCGCCGCCCGCGCTTCGTCGACGCCGGGC
>JBOFFD010000203.1:0-1959 GCA_051648425.1 Planctomycetia bacterium | reverse complement strand
AAGATTTCAATGTCGTCGGGCTTCATGCGCACCGGCAGCGTCGGCGCGCCGTTCTTACTTTCGCGCAGCATGGCGTTGACCATCGACTGCACGACGTCCATCTGCGCCACGCTGTCGCCGAACTCGTACGGTTTGGTCTGCGGCAGTTCCACCGCGCCTTCGCCCATGACATTGCCGTGCCGGCCGCTGCGCGACGCCTGCATGTGGCTGAAGATGCTTTCCAACAGCTTCGACTGAAACAAGCGGAACGCCTTCGGCGTCAGGTCGTAAGAACCCGATTTGTTCTTTTCCAGCCCCTGCCGCTCGGCCGCTTCGCGCAGATAGTCTTGCACCTGCTGCTGCAACGCGCTCAGTTGGTCGAGGTCGCCCGGCTCGGCGAACTTCGACAGTTCCTCCATATCGATGAGGCCGATCTGCGCGTTCTTGCGCGCCTCCTCCAACTGTTTGAGAAGCTTGTCGATCGCTTCGAGTTCCGCCTTGACCTCCAGCGCCTTGTCGACCGTCATCTTATCCCGGCCGGTGAACGGATATTTCGCCGCCAGTTCGTCGACTTGGTACTTCCGTCCCAGTTGATCGGCGAGTTTGACGAGGTCGCGCGCGAACGGTCCGTTGTCGTCCCCCGAGTAGTACCAGAGGTTTTCCAGGTCGCGCAACTGTTCGTCGCGCACCGCCCGCCGGAAGCGCTCGTCGAGTTTCTTCGGCGGCTGCACCTTCTGCGCCGTCGACCGGAATTGATTCGCAGCCTTCTCTTGGACCGACTCGGTTTCATACGTTTCGAGAATCTTCTTCTTACGTTCGAGCAGCATTTCGCGCAGGGCGTCGATCGACGGTCCGAGGCCCTTGATCTGACTCGGATCGAGACGCACGGCGTTCGCCAGGTCTTCGTCGGTCAGTTCGCGCGAGTCGCCGTAGAAAAGCAGATGCTCGAAGGCAGGCGTGACCAAGTCGGAAGGCGGTTGCGTCGGGCTGGGAAAAGCGACCGGGTCGTACTTCTGATAGGTGTGAACGACGCCGCCGGGCGTCTTGACCACCGGCCGGGGCGGTGCGTCGTAACCATCGTCGTCGACCTGTTCGTGCTCGCTCATCGCGTCCGTCCCTTTCCGCCGATCGAATCTTACTCCGAGCGCCACGCCCACGCGACGAAGCCGAGGATTCATTCGGGCGTGCGGTCGTCTTAGGTTTCGTAGGTCATGCGGCCGTGGTGTTCACGGCGGGAGATGTTGTCGCTGGCGTAGAGGCCCGCCAGGACGAATTCGACGCAAGACGCCCGCATCGCTGGGTTTTCGACGGCGTTCACCTCGAACGCTTTGTCCCAAGCGGCCGGCACCCGTTTCAAGCGCTCGGCGTAGGCCGCCGACGGCAGCATGTCGCCGACTTCAATTTTGACGCCCTTGCCGAACACTTCCGCGATCTCTTTAAGACCGTGTTTGTCGACGTACTCTTCAAACACGGTGCGCACCGCCTCGGCCAGGATCGCCTCCAGCACCTGCTTTTCCGACATCTGCGTCGACCCCATCAGATCGAGTTCCAACTTCCCCAGCGAGGAAGTGGTGAGATGCGCCAGGTCGCTGATGCGCGGGACCGCCGGCTTTTCACCTAGACGAATGCCGCGATGCCGAGCGCTGGCGACCATCGTGCGATAGTTGGCGATGGAGAACCGCGCGCTGACGCCCGATTGGTGGTCGACGTACTTCGACTTGCGGGCAGCGATGGCCGCCTGTTCAATGATCTCGCGCATGAAGTACGGCACCACGACGGGGTAGTCGCCGTCCAGTTCCAACGACGCCTCTTGCTGCGTGATTTCGATGCCGACGTCGCGGTCGCGCGGGTAGTGCGTCTGAATGAGCGAGCCGATGCGGTCTTTCAGTTGCGGAATGACTTTCCCGGAGCGGTTGAACGTGGCGGGGTTGGCGGAGAATAAGATCAGCACGTCGACGTCGAACTTGACGGGGAAGCCGC
>JBOFFD010000202.1:0-6583 GCA_051648425.1 Planctomycetia bacterium | reverse complement strand
CCGCCAAGGCGGTCGCCGCGCTGTACCAACCGTTCCGAAAGTAGCCCGCCCCGCCGAGAGCGTCGATGATTCCCGACGCGGAAGGCGGAAACCAGCCGGTTTCGTCGTCCCGCGTCTTCGACGGTCGCCGCCGCCGCGTTTCGTATAGTAGGCGGCGATTCGCCGGGCGGACGGCGTTCGACGCTCCCGCCTTCGCTGTACCAACGCCTTGGATCGACCCCTTTCTGAACGGACGTTTTCATGAGCACCGACGCTGTCCGCAACGCGACGCTGGTCCTCTTCGGCGGCACCGGCGACCTCGCCAGTCGAAAACTTCTGCCCGCGCTGTTCCACCTGTGGCAGCTCAATCAACTCTCCGACAGCCTCATCGTCGGCGTCGGCCGACGCTGCGCCGACACCGACGAATACCGCGCCCAACTGCGCGAAGACGTCGAACTCGCCGGCAAGAAGCCCGACGACTGGGCGAAGTTCGAGACGATGATCCACTTCCATAAAGGCGAGATCGGCACCCGCGCCGACTTCGAGGCGCTGCGCGACCGCGTCCAAAGCCTGGAAGCCGAACTGAAGCTGCCCGGCAACCGCCTCTTCTACTACTCGGTGGCGCCGACCTTCTTCGGCCCGATCACCGAAAACCTGGCGGCCGTCGGTTTGTTGGAACGCATCCCCGCCGACGACAAAAGCCGGTGGCATCGCATCATCGTCGAGAAGCCGTTCGGCCACGACCTTAAAAGCGCCCGCGTCCTCGACCAATCGCTGCTCGCCGCGCTCAATGAAAATCAGATCTACCGCATCGACCATTACCTCGGCAAAGAGACCGTGCAGAACGTCATCGCGTTCCGCTTCGCCAACGGTCTGTTTGAACCGGTGTGGAATCAGAAGTACGTCCACAGCGTTCAGATCACCGTTTCGGAGGCGCTGGGCGTCGAAGACCGCGGCAGCTATTACGACACGTCGGGCGCGCTGCGCGACATGATGCAGAATCACATGCTGCAACTCTTAGCCCTCACCGCGATGGAACCGCCCATCAGCCTCGACGCCGACTCGATCCGCGACGAAAAAGTGAAAGTGCTGCGGGCGATCCGACTGGCGACCAGCCCGGAAGACGTCGCGCGCGACACCGTCCGCGGGCAGTACGGCCCCGGCAAGGCGAACGGCGCCGCCGTGCCCGGCTACCGCGAAGAGAAGGGCGTGTCGGCCACGTCGACGACCCCCACCTACGTCGCCGCCCGCATCTTCCTCGACAACTGGCGTTGGGCGAACGTGCCGTTCCTGCTGCGCCACGGCAAGCGCATGGCGAAGCGCGGCACCGAGATCGCCATTCAGTTCCGCACGCCGCCGCTGGCCCTGTTCCGCGGCACGGAAATCTGCGGCCACATCGCCAACGTGCTGGTTATTCGCATTCAACCGAACGAGGGGATCGAACTGACGTTCGGCGCCAAGCGGCTGGGCGCCGGCATGCAGCTCGCCAACGTGTCGATGGGTTTCGAGTACGAAGACGAATTCAAACGGCGGATCCCCGACGCCTACGAACGGCTGCTGTTCGACGCCCTGATGGGCGACGCGACGCACTTCAACCGTTCCGACGAAATCCAAGCGATGTGGCGCTGGGCCGACACTCTCTTAGACGGCTGGGACAAACTCCCGCCGCCGAACTTCCCCAACTACCCCGCCGGCGGCTGGGGCCCGTTCGAGGCCGAAAAGTTCTTCGAAGAAAGCGGCACCCCCGACGGCGTCTGCCCGATCGGCTGGCGGAAGTGGTGAGGTAGGGGGCGGCGTTTCACGTGCGCAATGGTGGCCCTCCTTGCGTAGACTTTTGAATCGCGAGTCAGGCCGAGCGGTGAAAGTCCGCTGGAAGCGCGTTGTCCGTTGTGTCGATGTTGTATGCGGCCCCGTCGCGGGCTCTATCCACATGCTCAACAACAACTAATGTTTCGGCGGGTTCATCCCGCTCGATCGAACGAAAGAATCGGTGAGCGGAAGCAAGCCCGAATTTTTTCGGCGGCCAAGCTTTTCCTTCATGGAGACTAAGATGCAGGCGGACTCGCTGACCCACGCGGTTACGCAGATGGACCCACACGAGGTTACTCTTTTCGTGCTGCACCGCACCCAGCTCGCGGTAGGCGGGCGGACGCGAGACGATCTGCCGTACACCACCGAATTCGACAACCTACGGACGCAGTACAACCAGCAATCGCCACCGCAGCAGCTTAGCGACTACCAATACTGGGGCCTGCTCCGGTACGTTCTCAAGTACGGCGAGGAGCACATGGAGGCATACCTTCAGCCGTTGGGCATCAACGTCCCGCCCAAGTCAAGAGGAGACGGCGGCTCCGAGCAAAGGCGCGAAGAACCAGAAATTGAGTCGACGATGGACGATCTTTGATCCCCTGAAGAGGTCGAACAGGGTGCGGCTCTTGAGCACTTGGTACTTGATCGTCGGCAGGTTCCACATTTACGCACCCTGCGCCGGCGTTTTCGCTTCCCCGGCTCCATAAGCCGCCTGAGCTCATGACTGCTTGCCCCAAGGGAACCTGCGTCTGAACCGCCCAACGCGGACCGACGACTGCTGTGCGGTCGCGAGACATCCAGGATCGGGCGGCGCCGGAATGCGTCATGAATCCTTTCGGCGACGGCGGAACTAGGAGTTGCTTTCATGCCGCGCATTTTTTTGTCGTACGCCAGTGAAGATCATGAGTTGGCGGAACGGTTGGCCAAAGCGCTGGAGAACCGGCCGGATATCTCGGTTTGGCGGGACAAAGACGATTTAAGAGGGGGCGAAGAATGGGAGCCTCGACTCAATCGTGAGATCGCGGACTCCGACTTTTTCGTGCCGCTGATCTCAAGCGCGTTCGTCGCGCGGCCCCGCTTCGCTCACAACGAGGTCCGGACGGCGATCCAAGAAGCGACTCGCCGCGGCGCCACGGCGCGGTTCATCGTCCCCGTACGCCTTGACGAATGCGATCTCTACTTCGACGAGTTGAGGACGCTTCACTGCATCGATTTGTTCAGAGATCCGCAGCAGGCGCTCCATCTCCTCTTCAGCGCGCTTGGCGCCTACGGGGAGACCCCCGGTGCCGAGACGAAATTGCGGGTCACGTCGCATGTGGCGCGATTCGTGGCTCATCCACGGATGCATTACTTCGTCACGGTCGTCAACATCTCTGATCGGCCCGTCTCAATATCTCATGTTCACTACCGGGACCCAGGTCAATTCATCTCCGTGGCGCCCAAAGGCCGCCGACTGCCGTACAGGCTCGACCTGGCGGACGCTTGGTTGACCTACCTCCCCGTCGCACTCGTCCCCGCCCCCTTCAGGGACAGTGCTTTCGACAAGTTTTTCGTTCGCCTCGCTACGGGTGAAATAAAGCGATCCGCAAAAGAAACGTCCATCCTCATGCAAGGTACTCCGTCGGGGGGGCCGATCATTTTTCCCAAGAACTGGGATGATCCGTACGACTACTAAAGATCTCGGCTGAAGTTCAGAAACGCATGGACGCACGTTGTCAGGGGCGACGCGCGATTTCTGTTTAAGTCCACGCCCGCAGCCAAAGCGCCAGGAAGTACAGCGCCCATAGTTCTTTGTAGTGGTTCGCCCGGCGGGCGACGTGTTCCGTAAGTAGGCGTTTCACTTCGCTCTTATTCATCGTGACGCCGGCGGTGTGTTCCAGGCGGCCTAGGCCGTTCGGCCAGTCGTCTAAGAGGGTGGACTTGAATTCGCCGCGGCGTTCGACGCGGATCCAGCGCGCGACCGGAATGCCGAAGCCTTTCTTCTTACGCTTTAAGACCCAGGCGGGCGGCTTCGGGCCTTCGCCCAGGGCGATCGCGCGGTGAAGGAGGCCTTTCGGTCCGCCTTCCCGTTTCCATTCTTCGGGCAGCCGATTGACGTAGTCGACCAAGGTGCGGTCGAGGAACGGGGCGCGCACCTCGAGGCCGTGCCGCATCGACGCGCGGTCGACTTTCACCAGGATGTCGTCGGGGAGGTAGAACCGCTGGTAGAAGTCGGCGGCCTGGGTCCAGGGTCCGAAGCCGGCAGTCGTGATTGCGGCGGCGGCTTGGTCGACGGCGCCGAAGGCGGCGGGGTGTTGCCAGGCGTCGTCGGCGGCGAGGTCGGGCGCCAAGCGGCTTAGGCCGACGGGGCTGAAGGCGCCCATCCACAAGGCCAGCCGGCGGCCGGGTGGGGCGTGCAGACCGCGGAGGAAGCGGTTCACCTTGAAGTCGAACGCCATGTTGCCGTCGCTGCTGGGCAAGAGCGCCGCGGCGGGGGCGACGAGCCGGCGGTGCGCCCAGCGGGGGACGGCCGACTCATACCGTCCGGCCGGCGTCAGGGCGCGGAACGGGTCGTAGCCGCCGAACAGTTCGTCGCCGCCGTCGCCCCCCAGGGCCACCGTCACCGTTTCGCGGGCGAACGCCGACAACAACGCCACCGGCAGCAGCGACGGGTCGGCGAGCGGTTCATCCAGCGACGCCGCCAGCCGGGGCGCCTCGGTCGACAGGTCGGCGGTGGTGAAGCGACGGGCGTGGTGGCGGGTTCCCAGTTCGGCGGCGACGCGGGCGGCATAGGCCGATTCATCGAAGCTGGTTTCGTCGAAGCCGACGGCGAAGGTGTCTAGCTCGGCGGCGGGCCGAAACTGTGTGAGCAGGGCGGCGACGGTCGAGGAATCGATGCCGCCGGAGAGAAACACGCCCAGCGGTACGTCGGCGACGCGGCGTTTGGCGACGGCCGCGGTCGTCAGCCTATAGACTTTGCGGGCGGCGTCGTCGCGGGTGGCCGGCCGATCGGCGTCGGCCGGCGCGTAGTCGAGTTTCCAGTGGCTCCAAGTTTGGAACCGGCCGTCGTCGAGGTCGAAGAAGAACGCTTCGCCGGGACGAAGGCGGTCGACGCCGTGATAGATCGAATCGCGGCCGAGGACGTAATCGTGCAGCAGGTACGACCGCAGGCCGGCGGGGCTGAGCGACCGCCGGGCGGCAAGCGCCGGGTGGCGGAAGAGGGCGGCCGGCTCGGAGGCGAAGGCGAAGCGCGGCGGCGCCGAGGGGTCGTCGTTCGGAGAACCGGGTTCGACGCGCAGATAGAGCGGCTTCTTGCCGAGCGGGTCGCGGGCGCCGAAGAGCCGACGGCGGCGTTGGTCGTAGAGGACGAAGGCGAACATGCCGTCGAGTTGGGAAAGGGCGTCGACGCCCCACTCTTCGTAGGCGTGGACCAGGGTTTCGGTGTCGCTGCGGGTGGCGAAGCGGTGGCCGGCGGTTTGCAGACGGCGGGCGAGGTCGGCGAAGTTGTAGATTTCGCCGTTGAAGACGATCTGAATCGAGCCGTCTTCGTTGCCAAGCGGTTGGGCGCCGCCGACGAGGTCGATGATGGAAAGGCGCCGATGGCCCAGCGCCACGCCGGCGGGGCCGTCGGTGTAGAAGCCGCGGCCGTCCGGCCCGCGGTGGGCCAGGGCGTCGGTCATAAGGGCCAGCGTCGCGGCGGCGGCTTCAGGGGAGATCGGACGCGCTTCGACGAAGCCAACGATTCCGCACACCGTCGATCGGTTCCTGGTGGATCGGAACAGGCCGGTCCCGCCGTCGGAGGGACGGGGTTATTCGTCGAAGAAGGAAGACTTCTTCTTGGCGGGTTTCGGGGGCGGCGCTTCGTCGTCGGGCTTGGGAGCGGCCTTCGGGGCGTCGTCGGCGGGTTCGTCGTCGAAGACCGGCTTCTTCTTGGCGGCCTTCGGCGCTGGGGCGTCGTCGGGTTCGTCGTCGAAGACGGGCTTCTTTTTGGCGGCCTTCGGGGCCGGGGCGTCCTCGGGTTCGTCATCGAAGACGGGCTTCTTTTTGGTGGCTTTGGGGGCCGGGGCCATGTTCTCTTCGCTGTTGACGGGCGGCGCGACGTCGGCCGGGGCGGCCGCGCCGGGGGCGGCGGGCATCGCCTTGGCTTGGCGGCGCGGCTGGACGTAGGCGGCGAGGTGCTCGGCGGCGGCCGACCCCTGGCGGGTCGGCAGGTTGTAGCTGAGGTATGAAAGGAAGTTGCGGGCGTTGATAACGCGGACCCCGGCGTCGCCGGCGTTGACGCGCATCGACTGCATGGAGTCGTTGTAGGTCTTAACGCGGGCTTCGTCTTCGGGCTTGGCGTCGGCTGGAGCCTTCAGCGGTTCGCCGATGACGAGCCAGCCGGTGCGGACGTTGATTTGACCGCGGAGCTTACCGGTGTCGATTTCGATTTCACTTTCGACCCGGCCGCCGTTTTCCTCGACGACGCGCTTGAACTCGGCGTTGTCGGGGCGGCCGTCGCCGGTGAGATCGATGACGCCGGCGACGGCGATGGTTTCATTGTCGCCGATCGACCAGATCGGGTTGAAGAGCAGGTCGCCGGGTAGGATCGGGTCGGAGACCGAGGCGAAGATGAGGCGGGCGACCGAGCTGTTTTGGTCGAGCACCTCGGAGACTTCGATGGCGGCTTTGGGATACTGCAGGGGGTTGCCGCCGACGTCGAGGCCGTAGACCCCGAACATCAGGGCGGCGCGCACGCCCTGCTTCAGGCCGACGTCGATGTAGATTTTCCGGCCGGCGTCGGTCACCGCGACGACGGAGCCGTCCCGGCCGCCGA
>JBOFFD010000201.1:0-14867 GCA_051648425.1 Planctomycetia bacterium | reverse complement strand
TTGCAGCCCGACAACCGTTGCGGCATCTACTTCACCCGTCCGCAGATTTGCAGCGACTATTCGACCGACGCCTGCGAATACGACGACGATTTCGTCTTCGGCAAGATCTTCGAGTCGGACGACCAGGTCTTCGAGTACGCCGAGGCCCTGCTCGGCCCGCGCGATCCTTCCGCCCTGTTCGCGCTGTCCGTCGAATAGTCCATTCACCACCTGCTTGACCAGAGTCGAACGATGGCCGTCCAATCCGTGAAGAACATGCGGGACTTCTATCCCGAGGAAATGAACCTCCGCCTCTGGATCGAAGATCACTGGCGCCGGGCCAGTGAGAACGCCGGCTTCCAACCGTGGGACGCCCCGATCCTCGAGCATCTTGATCTGTACCGGGCGAAATCCGGCCCGGAAATCGTCAAACAGCTTTACACGCTGACCGATCAAGGCGGCCGGGAACTCGCCATTCGGCCGGAAATGACCCCCTCGCTGGCCCGAATGGTCTCGGCCCGAGCCGCAGCCCTGCCAAGGCCCGTCAAGTGGTACTGCATCGCCCGCATGTGCCGTTACGAAGCCGGCCAGCGCGGCCGCCTGCGCGAGTTCTGGCAGTGGAACTGCGACGTCCTCGACGTCACCGGCCCCCCCGCCGACGCCGAAGTAATCGGCGTCGCCCTCGACGCCCTTGAGGCAATGGGCCTGACGGCGGACGACGTGGAAGTACGCGTCAACTCGCGCAGCCTCATGGCCGCTCTGCTGAACGCCGCCGGAGTGCCGCCCGACCGTCACGCCGACGTCTACGCGGTCGCCGACAAGCGGGGCAAGGTCGAACCCGAAAAGCTCAAGGAAATGTTCGAAGCCCTCGGCTTGGGACCGACCGTCCTAAACTCGGTGCTGGAACTTTTGGAGAGCGCGAGCCTGGACCAACTGGAGGAAACCGGCCGACGGCTTGGGTTGACGGGGTTCGAGGAGGAAGTCGCACTGTTGCGGCAACTGTTCGACCTGCTCGACGCCCTGGACAAAAACGCCTACTACCGCTTCGACCCCGGCGTCGTCCGCGGCTTGGCGTACTACACCGGCCCGGTCTTCGAGATGTTCGACCGCAGCGCCAACCTTCGCGCCCTGTGCGGCGGCGGCCGTTACGACCGACTGCTGGAAGCCCTCGGCGGCGCTTCGATGCCCGCCTGCGGTTTCGGCATGGGCGACGTCGTTTTGACCGAGCTGCTGAAGGATCTTGGCCGGCTGCCGACGGCCCCGGCGGCGGTCGTCTGCCACGTCATTCCGTTCGACGCCGAACGGCTCGTCGACGCCGCGCGCATCGCCCGCCGACTGCGGCGCCGCGGCGTATCGGCCGACTACGCCATGAAGCCTGCCGCCTTGGGAAAAGCCTTGAAGCGGGCGTCGGCCGCGGGCGTTCCCTACGTAGTCCTCGTCGGCGGCGACGAATGGACCGCCGGCCGGCTGCGCATCAAGGACCTGCGGCGCGGCGAGGAACGCGACGTCCTCCTCGATGAGATCGACGCCCATCCTTTTCCAAAGTAAATTTCATTCAATATAGTTGCCTGGCGGAATGGATCCGGCAGGTCCGGCTTCGCCGACTCGCCTCACGCAACGCCTTGAACGGCGGCAACCCACACGGACTGCGTTCGACGCCTGTACTTTTGGTCCGCAACCGACCCCCGAGGTCGGACTGCCGCTTGCCGTTAGCAAGCGAAAGCGTGACGCGGTCCTGTCGCCGCGTCATCCGGAATTCGGCTCCACAGAGAGCTTGTATGGTTGATTTCGGCACCCGATACGAACAGGCCCTGAAGTATTTCCTGCGGTCTCGACGGATCCTTTACATCCCCATCGATCAAAGCCAGCGCGTTTATCCGCCGGCCGAGCCGCCGGAAGGTTTGATTCCGCCACCGACGCTGAAAAATCTCGACTTCATCATCCAAACCAACCAGAATCGGCAACTGCTCATCGACGTCAAAGGCCGCAAAATGCTGGCCCGGAAGCGGACCAAGTCCCTACAAAATTGGGTCACCGAAGACGACGTGGCCAGCCTGCTCTATTGGGAACGGGCGTTGGATTCCCCCGCCCTCGCCCTATTGGTTTTCGTCTATCTCTTGCCCTCGCCCGCCGACCAAGTAGATTTTGAGGATAGTTTCAGTTACCTCGATCGGCACTACGGATGTCTGGCCGTGCCGGCCGCCCTTTATCAGGAGGCGATGCGTGTTCGCTCGCCGCGATGGAAAACCGTCTTCCTCCGCTCAGAGGCTTTTCGGCGTCTCGCCGTTCCTCTCTCGTCGTACTTTTAGCGCGGTCGCGGCCGCGCTGTTGGTCCTCTCCGGTTCCGCCGCTTGGGGACAGCCGATGCGGCGCGGAGTGCAGGATCCCCGCGCCGACATGGATGAAAACGACGCCCAAGTGGAAGCAGCCAGCAAGCTTCCCGTCCCGCAGTACGCCGTCGCCTTCATTTTCGGCGGCATGGCGGTATGGGCCATCCTGCGTTCCAGCCGCCGCGGTTGGTCCGAGTAGTTTCTCATTGGCATGGAACAGCCGCAAGCGCGACGTTCGCCGTACGAACGTTCCTTCCTCGGCGCCGTCTCGTCAGGAGTCTTTGCGAATGTTGACCGACGTCGATCTGCTCGCCCTTTCCCAACGCGTCGTCCAAGGAGGAAGCGTCTCGCGGGACGAAGCCCGGGAAATGATGCTCCTCGACGGGCCGATCGTCTACGACTTGATGTACGCCGCCAATAAGATCCGCCGTCGCTTCATCGGCGACAAAGTCAGTTTCTGCAGCATCGTCCCCGCGAAATTCGGCAACTGCTCCGAAGACTGCAAGTTCTGCACTCAGAGCGTCTACTACGACACCGGCGCCGCTCCCCACGCCATGATGGAGCCGGAAGAAGTCGGCAAGGCCGCCCGCGACGCCAAGGCCAACGGCGCCTCGGCCTTCGGCATCGTCAACCAGGGCAAAGGCCCGTCCAAGCACGATTGGCACAAGGTTCTCGGCGCCGTCGAGGAAATCCACAAGATCGACGGCCTCTGCCATTGCGCCGCGCTCGGCGAACTGAACGACGAACAGGCCGCTGATCTAAAAAACGCCGGACTTCGCCGCTACAACCACAACCTGGAAACCTCGCGCGAACACTACCCCAACGTCGTCACCACCCACACCTGGGAAGACCGCTATCGCACCGCCCTCACCGTCCGCAAGGCCGGCCTTGAACTGTGCAGCGGCGTCCTATTGGGAATGGGTGAAACCGTCGACGACCGCGTCAGCGTGTTGTTCAGTCTCCGCGAACTGAATCCGAACGTCGTCCCGATGAATTTTCTGCACCCCCGCCCCGGCACCCCGTTCGAGCACTTGAAGCCGATGCAGCCGCTCGAAATCTTAAAATGCATCTCGGTCTTCCGCTTCGTGCTGCCGACGCAGGACATCAAGGTCGCCGGCGGTCGCGAACTCAACCTCCGCGATCTGCAAAGCTGGATGTTCTACGCCGGCGCCTCCAGCGGCCTCGTCGGCAACTATCTTTCAACCTTCGGCCGGCCCGCCGAAGAGGATTTGCAGATGATCCGCGACCTCGGCCTGCGCTGGGACGAACAGCCGGGCGACGCCAACCCCGACCTGCCGATCCCCACCACGCCCCCGGAGCATCTCCGCCGGCCGGCGAACCCGTTGGCCGTGTTGAACGGCGTCTGACCGTCGCGCCGTCTGATCTTCCTGATAACTCTTTCTGAATCGCGAGGAACAGTTCATGGACGCCGGTCGTCGGACGATCTTAACGCTCGCTGCGGCTTTGATCTCTTCAATGGCGTCCGCCGACGGACCAGCCGACAACGTCGCCGAGAAAGTACGGCCGATCCCCCCCCCCCGGCGTCGCCGTCCCGCCCGACGTCAAGACCTCGCTGGAAGCGAAGCTGAACGAACTGACCGACGCCGTCGCCGCCCTCGACGGATTGAAGTCTAAGAAACCGAACCACGCCCTGTTGGTCCCGGACGTCGAAATCTACGCCAAAGCGGTCCACTACGCCCTCGCCTACGGCGAATTCTTCGACACGAAGGAATTCACGACGGCCGAGCGGCTTCTCGACGAAGGATTGAAGCGTGCGAAATCGCTGGCCGCCGGCGACGCCCCCTGGACGCGGGCCGTCGGCCTGGTCGTTCGCGGTTACCGCTCGAAAATCGACGGTTCGGTGCAGCCGTACGGCTTGATCGTCCCTAAGACCTTCTCGCCCAACGCCGGCATCCAACATCGGCTCGACTTCTGGTGTCACGGCCGCGGCGAAACCTTGAGCGAACTGAATTTCATTCACCAGCGATCCACCTCGCCCGGCGAATTCAAGCCAGCGGGCGCGTTCGTTCTTCATCCGTACGGCCGTTACTGCAACGCCAACAAGTTCGCCGGCGAGATCGACATGTTGGAATCGCTCGAACACGCCAAGAATTTCTACCCGATCGACGACGACCGCGTCGTCATGCGCGGATTCTCGATGGGCGGCGCCGCTTGTTGGCAGTTCGCCGTCCATTACACCGATCTTTTCGCGGCGGCGGCGCCCGGCGCCGGCTTCTCGGAACCCCCCGACTTCCTCAAAGTCTTTCAAAAGGAAACTCTGAAGCCGACCTGGTACGAACAGAAACTTTGGCGCTGGTACGACGCCACCGAATCCGCCCTGAATCTCTCGATGTGCCCGACCGTCGCCTACAGCGGTGAGAAAGACTCTCAGAAACAGGCCGCCGACTTGATGGACCTGGCCTTTCAGAAGGAAGGCATGAAGCTCGTCCACCTCGTCGGCCCCGACACCGGACATCAATATCATCCGCAAACCCGTGACGAAATCGACCGCCGCATCGACGCGCTGGCAGCGGTCGGCCGCAATCCGTTTCCGCAACACGTCCGATTCGTCACTTACACCCTCCGCTACCCGAAGATGTATTGGGTCGAAATCGACGCCCTCGAAAAGCACTGGGAGAAAGCGACGATCGACGCCGTCGTCTATGAAAACTCAGTCTCGATTAAGACCGAAAACGTCAAGGCCTTCACCATCCGAATGCCGGTCGGACGGTGCCCGTTCGATCCTCTGAAAAAGCCGGAGGCGTTGGTCGACGCAAACGACTTCCTGCTTCCCCCGGCGAACTCCGACCGGTCGTGGACGGTGCATTTCCGCAAGGACGGACCGAAGTATTGGAAGGTCGCCGCCTCGCCCGTCTTCGAAGGACTGGAAAAGAAGCCCGGCCTGCAAGGGCCGATCGACGACGCCTTCTTAGATAATTTCCTGTTCGTCCGTCCGACGGGCGAATCGACGAACGCGAAGACAACCGCTTGGGCGACCGGTGAAATGAACCGCGCCGTCGTTGAATGGCGCCGTCATTTCCGCGGCGACGTCCGCGTCAAAAACGACGCCGACGTCACCGACGCCGACCTTGCGTCGGCGAACCTCGTCCTATGGGGCGACCCGGCGAGCAACAAGATGATCGCCAAGGTCGTCGCCAAGCTGCCGATCCAATGGACCGCGGAACTGCTGACGGTCGGCGAGGGACGTTACAAGAGCGCGAACCACATGCCCATCATGATTTATCCGAACCCGCTCAATTCTAAGAAATACGTCGTTCTAAACAGCGGTTTCACTTTCCGCGAGTACGACTATCTCAACAACGCCCGCCAGACGCCGAAACTGCCCGACTACGCGGTCGTCGACGTCGACCAATCCCCCGACAGCCGATCGCCGGGTCGAATCGCCGACGCCGGCTTCTTCAACGAAGCGTGGAGCTTCGACGAAAAGTCGGACACCCCCTAATGGCCGAGGAAGGGACGGAACCGGCCGCGCCGCCATCGGCGCGACGCCGTTTTTACGAGGCGGCCGCCGTCGGTTTCATCGTACTCGCCGCCGGCCTGTGGTCGATCCAAACGATGGCCCTTGGTTGGGACGAAGGGTACACTTTTGATCGGTTGGAACTGTTGGAGAAATGGTTTCAAAGGACCGCCGCGTCACCGTTCGACCCCGCGAACTTCACCCCCGCCGTCCTCGAGAAACAGTGGCGGTTCAGTCGCGCCGAACCCGACGGCCACGGTCCGTTTTACGCCCTCTTAAGCCTTTCCGGCCATTGGCTGACGCAACACTTTCTTAGTCCCCCGACGTCGCTGCGTTTCGGCACGGCGGCGTTCTTCGCGTTCGCGGCCGCCTCCGTCTACTTCGCCGTGCGCCGCGATTGGTCGGCGGCGGCGTCGGTCGCCGCCGTGCTCTGCATCGCTTTCAATCCACGACTGTCCGCGGAGGAATCCTACGCGTTGATCGACGGACCGTTAGTCGGCGCCGCACTGCTGTCGTTCGCCTTCTTCACCGCCGCCGACCGCGAACGATCTTATCTTTCGATCGTACTCTTCGGCGCTTCAATCGGTCTGGCGATGGCGACCAAACTGACGGGGTGGTTTCTACCGTTGCCCTACATCGCCTGGTCGATCTGGCAGGCATGGCGCGGCAACGCCCGGCCGCTGCTCGTGGTCGGCCCGTTGTCCGCTGGCTGCGCCATTGCCGTCTGTTTTCTTCTAAATGTCGGTTGGTGGCCCGACCCCGTCGGCGGCGTCGTCGGCTTCTTCCGCTCGAACTTGACGCGAACCGATACGATTCCCATCCCTTCGTTGTTCCTCGGCACGGTGCATCCCTTCTCACTGCCGTGGTACAATACGGCGGTTTGGACGGTCGTCGCCATTCCCGTCAGCGTCGTCTTATTCGGACTCCTGGGCGCCGGCTCGGCGATGGCGGCCGGCGCGAGAAATCCGCACGCGGTCTTACTGCTCCTATTGTGGCTGTTGATCATGGTGTTGCGTTCGCTGCCGCAGGCTCCAGGGCACGACGGCGCCCGTCAGTTGGCGGTCGGCTTCGCGTTCTTCGGCGCGTTGGCCGGCTTCGGCGTCGAAATGCTCCGGCGCTGGGCGAGTCGGCGCGCGAACGCCCGCCTCGGAACGATCTGCGCCTGGGCGGCGGCGGCGGCGGCGGGCGGCGAATCGATAGCATCCTGCGTCGCGTACCATCCGGTGCGTCTCTCTTATTACAGCCCCGTCGTCGGCGGTCTTAACGGCGCCGCCGCACTCGGCATGGAGCCAACTTACTTCTGGGATTCGTTGACCCCCGACGCACTGGCCTGGCTGAACCATAACACGCCCCCCGACGATTGGATTCTCTTTCGCAATAACCCGACGTCGTTCGAATACCTCGAGCGTTGGGGCCGGCTGACGGCGAAACACAAGCCGACTTCGTCAACGCCTCCGCTTTGGCTGGTCGTCCAACATCGTCCCGGGTTGTTTTTGGAGGGCGACCGGCGGCTCGTCGCCGAGGGCAAGCCTGCCTTTCGGAAAATGGTCCACGGCGTTCCGCTCTTAAGCGTCTACCCGTTTTCAGAAGTCGTTCGTCTTAATGCATTGCCCAACCGCGACCCGAACGGACGCAAACCGTTATGGAAGATTTGACACCATCGACCGGCGATTCTTCTCGCGGCTCGCTGCGTTGGTCGGCGTTCGTCTTTCTGTTGGTCGCGGTCCCCACGGCGGCGACGGTCGCCGGCCCCGGCGTTTCGTGGGACGAACCGGCTTACCGTCATAGCCAGGTGCAATTGCAGGCGTGGGTCGCGGAACTGACCTCCGCACAGTCGTTCGCCGAAATCCAAAACCTATTCACTAAAGACTCCATTCACTTTTATTGGGAGTACGCTCGCTTCGGACCGAACTTCCATCCACCGATGGCGAGTTACGGCAATCTCTTGACGTATTGGGCCTTCGGCGGTTGGATCGACGACTTCTCCGCCCGTCGATTGGCCGGCGTCTTCTCGTTGGCCGCGACTTGTGCGGTGCTTTGTTGGTGGTTGAGCCTGAAGTATGGGCCAACCGTCGGCGTGTTCGCTGGCGCGACGCTCGGCTTCACGCCTCGGGTCGTGGGAGACGCGCACCTCGTCGGCACCGACATTCCACTGATGATGTTTTGGACCTTCTCGGCCGTCTCGTTCGATCTTGGGCGCCGATCCCGAATGTGGCAGTATGTTTTCGCGGCCTCGTGGGCGTGTTTGTTTCTCGTCAAATTCAGCGGCGTCGTCCTTGCTCTACCGCTTGCGGTCTGGTTCATCGCCGCTTCGCTGGCCGGTCGACCCTGGGCCGTGGTTGCGCGTTGGCTGCGTTGGACGGCGGTTCTTACCGTACCGCTCTCACCCATCGCCTTGGTCCTGTTCCTCGGCAAAGATCCTCCACCCTGGACGCCGGACTTCTTACGCGCCGAGGTGGATTGGATCTTGGCGAATGGGTTTCTCTTCGGCTGGTTGTTTTTCTGGCCGGCCGCCGCGCTGACATCCTTTCACTTCCGTCGCCGACGTTCGACGAACCTTTTCGTCGACTGGGATCTTTCATTGGAACAGCCATGGGCGGCGATCGCCGTGACGCCGCTCGTTTCAATCGCCCTCAACCCGTGTTGGTGGTACGACGCCCTGCCGACGCTGGCGACTTACTTTGAACTGAATTTGCAGCGTGAAAAATACCTGCCGTCGATCGGCGTCTTTTACCTTGGACAACGGTATCTCTTCGCTTTGCCTTGGCATTCAGGGTTCGTCCTGTGCGCGGCGACCATACCGTTCGGATCACTGCTTCTGGGCGTGACGGGCGTCGTCAAAACCGTCGGATCGACGTTGAGAACGCGATCGGTCCTCGACTCGACGGCTTGGTATCTTTTACTCCACGCCGCCGCGCTTCCCGCCGCCCGGCTGCTGAAGACTCCCGGCCACGACGGCGTCCGGCTGTTGCTGCCGACGTTCGTCTTTTGGGCCGGCTTGGCCGCCTTGGGAGCGGCCTTCATCGCATCTTCGCTTCCACATCGACAACGCTGGATCGGCTGGTCGGTCTTAGTCGCCGTCGGCCCCGGATGGTCGGCGTACGAATGGGCGAAGATCCATCCGTACGAACTCAGCTACTACAACATCGGCCTCGCCCGGGCGGTCGACGAAGGGTTTGAAGCGACCTACTGGTACGACGCGGCGACTCCTCGTTTCCTCCGCGAAGCCGATCGCCTGCTGCCGCCAGACGCAAGCGTCGTCGTCCACGTCCATCCACTCATCAACCCGGAAGTGTTCTTCACGCTCCAATCGATGGGTCGGCTGCGCGCGGATCTTAAACAGGAACCGACCGACCCGGAAGAGTTCCCCTGGGTCTGGCTGCTCACGCACTCCTCCAAGGCGACGGCGTTCACTAAATTGATGCACGCCTGTCCGCCGGCGCTGTCGACCGGCCCGGAAAACGTTCGACTGACATCGTTGGTCGACCCGAAGTCGGTGGCGTTGGCGTGGGGTTTGCACGCCTTGTGCGTCGCCTCGGACGACACGGTCGAACTAGGCCCGCTTCGACTGCACGAGGAAGTCTTCACGGCGGGAGCGAGTGCGATCAAGAAGGCGGCCGCCGTCATCCGTGAAAAGGGTGCGGAACACGACGTCTCGAATGAAGATCAGGAAGTGAGAAGTCTCATAGCGGCTTGGACGAAAAATCCGGCTTTGAAATCGGGTTTGGAACGTCTAAGACGCCGGGATCCCGACGCGCTAACGGCCGCCGCCGCCGTCGTAGCGCGGCGTCCGAAGGATGTTCTCGCCGTTCTTCAAAGCCCCGGCTACCAACGTCCAGAAAAGTTCGGCGGCGAATTTCGCGTCGAAGGAGTGCAGGACGAACGATGAAGCGTGGTTGTCCGGCGGCGTTGCATCCATAAGATGATTTTTGAGAAACAGTGCCGGATCGATGGAGGTATGGATGCTGTCACGATCGATGCGACGCCTGACCGCGGCGTTGCTGCTTGCGGCAGTCGTCGGCTGCGGCGACAAGGTCGGCGTCAAGCCAAAGGCTGCTCCACCCGTCGTCGACGCGGCGCCGCAGCGAGCGCCACTGGAGAAGGTGGACGCTCCTCCTCCTCCGGCCGAGATGGAGATCCCTCCCGCCCCGCCCAATCTCAATCGACCCGCGGCGGCCCCGGACGCTTCGACCGGATCGATCGTCTTACAAAGGATCGGCTACGACAAGTTCACTAAGTTCGTCGCCGACAACAAAGGTAAGACGATCGTCGTCGATTGTTGGGCGACGTGGTGCGTCCCCTGCCGAAAGAAGTTCCCGCAGTTCATCGCGCTGGCGTCGAAACACAAGGACGAAGCAGTCTTCTGTACGGTCAGCTTCGACGACGAAAGTGCGTTCGACGACGCGGCCGCGTTTCTTAAGGAACAGAACGCGGTCACAAACAACTTCATCATGGAGGAAGACTTGCAGGTGGTTCAGGAGAAACTGAACTTCGAGGGAGTCCCGCACTACCTGGTCTTCGATAAAACTGGAACAGTCGTCTTCCGGAACGCGGACGTCGCTCCGTTGGTGCAGCGCTTCGCCGATATGAAGTAGCGATCGGTTCGTGGAGGCGTTGCATGCCGGTGAATCTAGTCTTCGACCAGCGATACGTATTGGCGGACCCCGACTCCGTAGCGACCCCGGCGCTGGCGGTCTACCCCGAGATGATCCGCGCGAACATCGCCGCAGCGCTTAAAATGCTGCCGGCGGCGTCACGGATGCGGCCGCACTGCAAAACGCATAAGACGCGCGAGGTGATCGCGGTTGAAATGGAAGCTGGCGTCGTCAAACATAAATGCGCCACGATCGCCGAGGCCGAAACGTTGGCACTTGCGGGGGTCGAGGACGTCGTTCTGGCGTACCCGCTCGTCGGGCCGAACATCGACCGCTTCGCGCGGTTTCAGTCATTTTACCCGCGAGTACAAATTCGGCCGCTCGTCGACCACCCCGCACCGACGGCGAAACTCGCGGCGGCGATGCAGGCTGCGGGTCAGACGGCGGAGTGCCTAATCGACCTTGACGTCGGCATGAGTCGTACGGGAATCGGCGTCGGGCCGGAAGCCGCGGATCTGTATGTGTCGTTGAGTAAGACTCCGGGTCTGAAGCCGGGCGGCTTCCACATTTACGACGGCGGCAACAACAATCCCGACGCGACGGTCCGCGCTGAAGCGGTCTCGCGGACGTGGCGGAACGTGAAAGAACTGGCGGCGACGGTCGAAGCGCGGGGCGCGGAAGTGCCGCGGTTCGTCTGCGGCGGCAGCCCGTCGTTCCCTCAATGGGCGGCGGTCGCCCCGGAAGATTCGCGTGTGGAATGCTCGCCCGGCACGTTCTTTCTCAACGACTGGGGTTACTACGGCAAGTTCGAGGACGCCCCGCTGCCGCCGGCGGCCGTGCTGCTGACGCGGGTCATCAGCAAGCCGCTGCCGAATCGCATTACGCTGGACTTGGGTTACAAGGCGGTTGCGTCCGAACAGCCGGTGGGGAACCGCGTCGTCTTATTGAACGTGCCCAACGCTAAAGTCGCGTGGCAGAACGAGGAGCATCTGATCGTCGACACCGACGCCGCCGACCAGTTCCAGCCCGGCGATCTCGTGTACGGCGTACCAATTCACATTTGCCCGACCTGCAACCTTCATCAAGAGTTGCTGGCGGTGGTCGACCATCGCGTCGTCGGACGTTGGCGCGTCGAAGCGCGCGACCGAAGACTGAACGTGTAGCGAGTAATCTAAGACGGTGGCTTAAGACTTCGTGACTAGCGTCGGCAAGGAGGCGGTGGAATGATTTTCACGTTGGCGATTCTGGCGGCGTCGTGCGGATGGGGACAGGTCGAAGCCGACCTGCCGAACCTGGCGATTGAAAACTACAAGTTGGCGAACGGCCTCAAGGTGGTGTTGCACCGCGACCGCGCCGTACCGCGGGTGACGGTGTGCGTCGCCTACCATGTCGGATCAAAGAATGAAAGCACGGGCCGAACCGGTTTCGCCCACTTCTTCGAACACATGATGTTCCGCGGGACGAAGTACGTTCCGAAGTACGATCTGCCCCTACAGGAGGCGGGGGCTTCGTCGAACGCCTTCACTTCGGAGGACGTCACGGTCTATTTCGAGACGGTTCCCAGCAACTTCCTGGAACGCGCACTTTACCTTGAGGCCGATCGACTGAGTTATCTTTCGACGGCGATCGATCAGACCAAGTTCGACACCGAACGCGAAGTGGTTAAGAACGAGCGTCGGCAGAATTTCGAGAACGTGCCGTACGGGCTGGCCGACGAGGCGCTGCTCGCCAGCGTCTTCCCGCCCGGCCACCCTTATTCGTGGTCGGTGATCGGCTCGATGGGTGATCTTAACAATTCGACGACGAAGGATTTGGCGAAGTTCTTCAACGAATTCTACGTTCCCGGCAACGCTTGTCTCTGTCTCGCCGGCGATTTCGAGCCGGCGTCGGCGAAGAAATGGATCGAAAAGTACTTCGCCGCCATTCCCGCCGCGCCGGAGGTGAGACGGCCGAAGATCGAATTCGCGCCGGTGAAACCGATCCGTCTTACACAGATCGACCAAGTGCAACTGCCGCGCGTCTATTGGGCGTGGCCGTCCGTCGGCGAAGAAGATCCGGATTCCCCCGCGCTCGATCTGTTGGCGTCGGTGCTCGCCGGCGGTGAGGCGTCTCGGATGTACGACCGTTTCGTGTTGCAGGAGGGATGGGCGACCGACATCTCCGCGAACAACGACACGAAGGAGAACGCGGGGTTGTTCGTGATCGAAGCCACGGCCGCCGAAGAACGCCAAGTGAAGGTGATCGAGCAGGGCCTCGCGGAGGAAATCAAGGCGATTCAATCAGAGCCGCCGACGGACGAAGAGCTGACGCGCTCGTTGGCGACGTTGGAGAAGCTAGTCGTCAGCAGTCTGACGCCGCCGCTGAATCGAGCCATTACGTTGTCGACCGGTTACGTCCAAAAGAACGACCCGCGGTACTACCGCGAAGAAATCGCCCGGTACTACCGCGTGAAACCGGCCGATTTGCAGCGGGTCGCGTCGAAATATCTAACGCCCGACAAGGTCGTGTTGGAAGTGCGGCCGCCGAAAGAGGGAGAGAAGGAAAGCGAAGCGGCGGCGGCGGGACCAGCGGCAACCACCGCGGAATCGGCTCCGGAACTACGCACGCCGAGCGCTGCCCCCGCCGAGTGGTCGCGGCTTCCCGGCGCCAGCGAGCCAGTAACATTCCAGCCGCCGAAAATCACCCGCGCGAAACTTACGAACGGCGCCGACGTCTGGAGCGTTTCGTGGAAGACGTTGCCGATCGTCAGCGTGCGCATCCTCTTCCCGGCCGGCACTGCCGACGACCCCGCCGGCAAATCCGGTTTGGCGACCTTGACGGCGTCCGTCTTAGACAAGGGGACCACGTCTAAGACCGCGTTGGAATTCGCCTCGCGGCTTGAATTGCTGGGAGCCACGACTTCGGTGTCGGCGACGAGTGATACGACTTCGGTCGGCTTCACCGTGGTGAAGCGAAACCTGGCGCCGGCCATGAAACTCGTCGGCGAGATGTTGGCGTCGCCCCGTTTCGACGGCGACGATTTTTCACGGCAGCGCGAACTGCAACTGGCGGACCTCGTGCAAGGGCCGGACAACCCTTCCTGGACCGTCGGCCGGGTCTTCCGGACGTTGATGTTCGGCGAGAAACATCCGTACGGCAACCCGCCGGAAGGCTACTCGGCGACGGTGTCCAAACTGACGGTCGACGACGTTCGAGAATTCCACCGCGAACGGTTGAACGCGAATCACGCCACGCTGGTCATCGTCGGCGACGTCGACGAGGGGACGCTGCCGGAAGTGCTGGAGGAATCGTTGGCGGGCTGGAACTCGAAGGGCGCCGGTCCGGCGGCGCGGCCGGCGGTGGACGAATCGGCGGTCGGCGAACCGGGCGTCTTATATTTGATCGACAAACCCGGCGCCGTTCAGAGTTTCCTGTGCGTCGGCCGGCGGTGGGCGCAACGCGGCGATCCGCGGTACTACGCCGCCTTGCTCGGCAACCGCATCTTAGGCGGCGATTTCATGGCCCGCATCAACGCGAATCTGCGCGAACGGAACGGTTACACCTACGGCGCCTACTCGGCGGTGTCTTACAACCGGGCGGGCAGCGTTTGGGCGGCGCGCAGCCCGGTCCGCGCCGACGCAACCGGCGCGGCGCTGAAGGAACTGCTCGGCGAGTTGGACGCCGTCGCCAAGGAGAAGGTTTTCACGCCCGACGAAATCGACGTCAACCGAGCCGCCGAAGTCCGCAGTTTTCCGGAATCGTTCGAGGCGCCGGCGTCGATCGGCGGGGTGGTCGAAGAAATGGCGCGGTTCGGCCTGCCGCTCGACTATCTGGAAAGCTACCTCGAGCAATTGCAGACGACGCCGCCGGAACGACTACAACAAGTGATCGGCGAGGTGGTCGATCCGGAACGGCGGGTCGTACTTGTCGTCGGCGACGCTAAAAGCATCGAACCGCAGTTGGCGAAGATCGCCTGGAAACGGCCGTTCAAAGAAATTCGGCTGCTGACGACCGACGGCCGACCGACCGGCAAGACGCTGAACGACCCGGCGAAGGCCGACGAACCGCCGAAACAGTAGTCCGTCGAAGAGTAATCGCAAGGAGAATGTTCGTGAGCAGTGTTTGGAGCGATCGCGCCACGGATCTGAAGACGAAGGTCGACGAACTCCGGAGGTCACTTTGACGTCGCGGCGAAGCAGACGAAAGCCGCCGAACTGCAGTCTAAGATGGAAGCCGCCGACTTCTGGTCGAACACGGAGAAGGCCAACACGACCATCGGCGAGTTGAAGGCGCTGAACGGATCGATCAAACCGTTTGACGATTTCGCCGCCGCGCTCGGCGACGTCGTGGCGATGATCGAGCTGGCCGAGGAAGCCGACGACCCGGAGACCACGGCCGAAGTGGAGAAAATGCTCCACCAGTTGGAACGCAGCGTCGGTACGCTCGAGTTCCATGCGATGATGAATGAAGAAGCCGACTCCAACAACGCCTTCGTTACAATTCAGG
>JBOFFD010000200.1:0-2883 GCA_051648425.1 Planctomycetia bacterium | reverse complement strand
CGACGACGTCCCACACCTTCTGGTCGAGCGGGACGGTCGAGGCGCCGTCGACGGCGAGCAGGTACGACGAGACGCCGGGGGTCTCTTCCCGCAACAGGACGAGCGGGCCGGAGCGGTATTCATTTTTGTAATCGTTGAGACGAAGCGTCTGGATGGAGGCGCCGCGGTTGCTAAGTAGTGCGAAGATCCTGTATTCAGGGTCGTCGCCGGTCTGTTCGACGCCGAGCGAAATGCCGGTTTCAACGGCCGGCGGGGGCGCTTCGGCGGGCGGACCGGCCGGGGCGGCGGCGGGCTTCTCGCCGTCCTTAAGAACAGGGGCGTTCTTGGCCGCGGCGGCGGCGTCCGGAGTTGCCGGGTCGACCGCCGCCGCCAGCGGCGCTTTGGCCGCGGGGGGGCGGGGCTTGGGCGGATACAAGATCATCATCAGTTGATTCCAACCGATGAAGATGACGAGCGCGACCGCCCAGAAGGTAAACAACCGCTTGTCCATGCCGCCGAGCCTGCCTCAATCCAAACAAGGTAGTAGATGCGGACGCCGAGTCGGCCGGCCGCCCAAGGAAACCACGAAAACTGTAGGCCGTATTACGAAAGCGGCCGACGCCGGGCGAGCGGCGTCGGTCCCTCGGCTTATTCCGCGCCCGCGTTTCGATCTTGGATTCGACCGTCGGCGGCGGGGATTTTCGCTACGCCGGCTCGAACAACCGCCCACCGCGAACCTCGCGCCGCTGGTTGGCCTGCCAGTACATCCCAGAGGCCGGGTCGAGGCAGGTCAGCCAGCCGCCGCCGCAGGCGAAGGTGTCGATGCAGACGGTCGAACCGGTCCACAACGGCTGCCCCGATTTCTGCGGCGTGTGCCCGCAGACGACCACCTTCCCGGAAACGTGCGGCGGCTTCGGCCGGTAATGCTCCCAGAACAACACGTCGTCTTCCTGTTCGGCCAACGGCAGTTCGGGGTCGACGTTCGCGTGGACGAACAGGTGCGTGTCCGATTCATGATACGGCCGCAGTTCCTGCAGAAAGCGCCAGTGTGCCTCCGGCAAGCCGGCGTGCTGTTCCAGAAAGTTCAAGTCGCCGTACGACTTGGCGGCCGCTTCGCCGCCGCAGGCCAACCAGCGAAGGTAGGCCCGCGCGTCGTCGACGCCGGCCTCGACCGCGTCCATCATCATGATCTCATGGTTGCCGCGCAGCGGAATCAACCGTCCGGTCGATTGGAAGGCGACCAACCATTCCAACACGCCGCGGCTGTCGGGGCCACGGTCGACGTAGTCGCCCAAAGTGACGACGTGATCATTGACGCCGAACGGCACCGTCGCCGCCAGCGTCTCTAGCGCGGCCAGACACCCGTGGACGTCGCCGACCGCCAATAGACGCATGGAACGCTCCTGGGAAAAACTCCGAAAGTTCGGCTTGGAATCAGGAAAAATCAGTCGACGGCGTTGACACGCCGCCGGACCGTCGAGTAGACTTATTATTGCGAAGGCAGCAGCGCATACCGGCAGATTCGATTTGCTTCCCGTGAATATCTTCCTTCGAAGCCACGCCGGCCGCTCTCCCCCCGCCGAACCTCCAAGCCGTCAACCATCCGCCGTCGAAAATTTTTCAAGGAACGTCGAATGCTCGTGATTCCCGGTCGATCCGGCAAGGACACCTGCGACGGCGCCTCGCGCCGCGATCTTCTTCGCGTGGGCGGCGCCACGATGTTCGGCCTCACGCTCGAAAACCTGCTGCGCGCCGACCGCGCCCAGGCCAATCCGGCCGCCGGCAAGGGGTTCGGCAAGGCCAAGAGCGTCATCTTGATCTACCTGCAGGGCGGCCCCAGCCACATCGACCTGTGGGATCCCAAAGACAACGTCCCCGACAACGTCCGCAGCGTTTTCAAGCCGATCGCCACGAAGACCCCCGGCCTGCAATTCACCGAACTGCTGCCCAACTTGGCCAGCGTCACCGATAAACTCACCGTCCTACGGGCGATCAGCTACACGCCGGTCGGCTTGTTCAACCACACCGCGGCCATCTATCAGATGCTCACTGGCTACACCACCGACAAGGTCAGCCCGTCGGGCCAGTTGGAAGCGCCGAACGGCAAAGACTTCCCCAACTTCGGCTGCAACATCGCCCGCCTCAAGCCGCCCGTCGGACCGATGCTGCCGTTCGTCATGATGCCCCGCCCGCTGCAAGAGAGCAACGTCGTCAACAAGGGCGGCACCGCCGGCTTCCTCGGCCGCGCCTACGACCCGTACTATCTCTTCCCCAGCGGCGACGACATGGACCCGACGAAGATGGAACGCATCAACGTCGACGACCTGAAGCTGCGCGATGAAATCACGTCCGACCGTTTGGGCCGTCGGGCCAAGCTGCGCGACGTCCTCACCGCCGGCATGCCCACCCTCGAAAAGGCCACCGCCAAGTACGACCTCGACGAATACTACGGCAAGGCGTTGAGCCTGGTGCTTTCCGGCAAGGCCCGCGACGCCTTCGACCTGTCGAAGGAAACCCCGAACCTGCGCGACCGTTACGGCCGCAACGCCTTCGGCCAGTCGTGCCTGCTGGCCCGCCGTCTCGTCGAAGCCGGCACCCGCGTCGTCGAAGTCAACTGGCCGAAGGTCGCCAACTCCGACAACCACTCGTTCGACGTCCACGTCGGCCTGTCGGGCCGCATGAAAGACCAGTCGGCCCCCATGCTCGACGCCGGCCTTTCCACCCTCGTCGCCGACTTGGACGAACGCGGCCTGCTGAACGAAACTCTGGTGGTCGCCGTTGGCGAGTTCGGCCGCAGTCCGGTGCGGGGCGTCAGCACCTCCGGCAACGGCAACAGCGACGACGGCCGCGACCACTGGCCGTACTGCTACACCGGCATCGTCGCCGGCGGCGGCGCCCAGCGCG
>JBOFFD010000199.1:0-4708 GCA_051648425.1 Planctomycetia bacterium | reverse complement strand
TCGACCCCGGCACCATGTCGCCCTATCAGCACGGCGAAGTCTACGTGCTGGACGACGGCGCCGAGTGCGACCTCGACCTCGGCCACTACGAGCGCTTCACCAACGCCCCGCTCACCAAATCCTGCAACGTCACCACCGGTCGCGTCTACCAGACGGTCATCGCCAAGGAACGGCGCGGCGAATACCTCGGCCGAACGGTGCAGGTCATCCCGCACGTCACCGATGAAATCAAGGCCGCCGTCCACCGCCTGGCTACGGACGACGTCGACGTCGTCATCACCGAGATCGGCGGCACGGTGGGCGACATCGAAAGCCTGCCGTTCCTTGAAGCCATCCGGCAGATCGCCCTCGACGTCGGCCGGGAAAACGTGCTGTTCATCCACCTGACGCTCGTTCCCTACCTGAAGGCGGCCGGCGAGGCGAAGACCAAGCCGACGCAGCACAGCGTCGGCCAGATGCGGCAGATCGGCATCCAGCCCGACATCCTGATCTGTCGCACAGAACGGCCGCTCGACCCGTCCGACCGGGAAAAGATCGCGCTCTTCTGCAACGTCGAACGCAAGGCGGTCATCGAGGAACGCGACAAAGACTTCTCGATCTACGAAGTGCCGCTGAGCCTGCGGGAGAACGGCCTCGACGATCTGATCGTCCGCAAGCTGAATCTGAAGGCGGCCGAGGCCGATCTGAACGACTGGCAGGAACTGCTTTCCAGCGTCCGCAGTCCTAAGAACGAAGTCAGCATCGCGGTGGTCGGCAAGTACGTCAAACATAAAGACGCCTACAAGTCGATCTACGAAGCGCTGGACCACGCGGGCATCAACCGCGGTTGCCGGGTGGTGGTGAAGCGGATCGAATCGGAGGAGATCGAGCAGGAAGGGGCGGAGCGCCTGCTGGCGGGCGTCGACGGCATCTTAGTGCCCGGCGGCTTCGGCGTCCGCGGCATCGAAGGGAAGATCGCCACCATTCAGTACGCCCGCGAAAAGCGCATTCCGTTCTTCGGCATCTGCCTGGGGATGCAGTGCGCGGTCATTGAATTCGCGCGCAACGTCTTAGGCTACGCCACGGCGCACAGCACCGAATTCGTCACGCAGACGGAACACCCGGTCATCTGCCTGATGAACGAACAGAAGAACATTTCGGACAAGGGCGGTACGATGCGGCTGGGCGCGTACGACTGCGCGCTGGCCGACGGCTCGCACGCCCGCCGGGCGTACGGCAAGGACGTCGTCAGCGAACGGCACCGCCACCGCTACGAGTTCAACAACCAGTACGCCAATGCGTACGAAGCCGCGGGCATGAACCTCGTCGGCAAGTCGCCCGACGGCAAGCTGGTCGAAATCGTCGAGATTCCGAACCACCCCTGGTTCCTGGCGGTGCAGTACCACCCCGAGTTCAAATCGAAGCTGACGCAGCCGCACCCGCTGTTCCACGGCTTCGTCGGCGCCGGCCTCGCCCGCCGTTCCGTCTGACGCGATCCGTAACGCCCGACCGCCGTCGAACGATATCCTTGCGAGGACGCTTGCGAGGTGGACGATGACGGATTGGGCGGCGATCGTCGCGGAACACGGACCGCGCGTCTGGCGGACCGCGTTTCGCGTGCTGAACCGTCACGCCGACGCTCACGACTGCTACCAAGAAGCCTTTCTGGCCGCCTTGAAAATCGCCCCGGCGGACCCCGCCGATTGGGGGCGAATCCTCACCTGCCTGGCAACCCGCAAGGCGATCGACCGCTTGCGGGCGCGGGTTCGGTCCGACCGAACGGGGTCGCTCGACGCGGCCCCGGAGCCGGCGGCCGCCGACGACCCGGCGGAGCCGCTTCACCTGGCCGAACTCGTCGACCGGCTGCGCGCCGCCGTCGCCGAGTTGCCGAAGAAGCAGGCCGAGGTGGTTTGGCTGAGCTGCATGGAAGAGTTGACCCACCAAGAGATCGCCGACCAACTTCGCATCTCGACCGGAGAGGTTCGGGTGCTCTTACACCGCGGCCGGCAGCGGTTGCGGAAGCAGTTGGCACCCGATCCGACCGACGCCAGGAGACCATCATGACGACCGATCCCGATCCTCTCGACGCGGCGTTCAACGCGATCCGCCGAGAGCCGGTCCCCGACCGCCCTCCGGACGCCGAACTGCTCGCCCGGCTGACCGCCGACCCCGCGCCCGCGGGCCGATCCACTCCCCATTTTCCAAGGAGAATGATCTTGCGCCTCACGAAGTGGTCCCTGGCCGCCGCCGCCCTCGCGGTCGTTGGCTCCGCCGTGCTCTACACCGGCTCGGAAGCGGTCGCTCTGGCCGAGGTTCTTAAGGCCGCCGAGACGCACAAGGTGGTAAAGTTCAAGTCCAAGGTGATCCTTACTTACACCCGACTCGCCAACCCCGATCCGGAAACGAGACGCATGACGGTGTACGCCGACCTCCGGTCAGCGCGGCTCCGGCAGGAGGATTCGGAGGAAGTCCGCGGCCCGTTCCGGTTGGCTAGGTATACGGTGTACGACTACCTCAACGACCGCCGCCTTACCGCGTACCACAACCAGCCGGTGGACGGCGTCGGCGTCGGGGAGAAGGGCGCCGTCCTCTTGGTCCATTCGACCGAACGCCACACCTCCCCGATGACGAAAACCACCTTCCCAGAGCAGTTGCGGGAACTGGAGACGCACAAGGACTCGATCGTCTTCAAGGAAGACAAGTCGATCCGCTACACGATCGTGGACGGGAAGACGACGACCACGCTGTGGGTGGACGCGACCACGAAGTTGCCGATCCGGATGGTGGTGGAAATGGAACAACCCGCCGTAGTGTTGGAGCGTCTCCGGATCGAGTCCACCGATTTCGAGTGGGACCCCGAGTTGCAGGGGTTCAAGTCCGCGGACGATCTGTTCAGCCTGAGCCCGCCGGAGGGGTACCCGCTGGACGACCAGACGAAGAAGCCTCCGGAAAAGCGCTGAAGGCGGGGCCGACGGGCGATCCAGAAAGGTTCGCTACTGGGGCCGTTAGGCTTAATAGGAGATAGATCGCTCCACCGCCTCGGCCCCCCGCCCAACACACTCGAAAGCCGCCTATTGAGCAAACGGCGGGTCAGAAACCGCCTTCGGACGACTCGCCATCTGGTACGACGTCCGGGCTAGCTTTGAAAATACTCAACTCGTCTGATCCTTCGGGTTCGCGTACCGATCAAGCCGACTGGACAGCGCGAAAAATGTGGGAGCCCATAGGCCGACGAAAATTCCGAACCGTTCGCCGTGGGCGAGATCCGGCTCTTTGCTCAGAAACCAAATCGCGATGGACGCGATGACCGAGCAGAAGCCTCCGAAAAAGCAACCATTGCTCAAAATCCGCCATGTAGCTGTTGACATAGTCGCCTCCGTAAATCTTCGAGCGAAACAACAAATGTTAGTGGCCGGAACGATCCTGGGCGACTCTTTGTCGCCGAACCATGAGTTCAGCGGCGTGCCGAGCGCTGAAATTCCTTATATTGAGGAAATCGACCGAGAATTTTGCAAAAACGACGCAGGCTGTTGCAATCGACGTTCGATCGCCAACGCCTTCCAAAAACGAAGCACATGCCGCTGATTTCAGGGTTCGCCGCGCCATCGCCGCCGAGACCCCGAAATGATCGACGCATCACCCGGCCCGGTCGCAATCCGGCTGACGAGAAGGGCAAGGAAGGCGTGCCCGATCGTTACCAAGCCGCCACGTCTCGATCTCCTCCCGGTGATGGACCCCATGAGGTTCAGCACAACGTTGTTCAAACCGTGGGAAAAGTCACTCGACCGCTTCACGTACTCGCGCCCTGCCGGCTACGGCTGCGTCGGTCGCTTTAGACCACGTATTACGACGGCATGGATGTTCGTCGGAACTTTTCATCTATCGCGGACGCTATCCGGGCGATTCGTCTTAGACCTGAAAGGGCGGCCGTCTTACAGCCCAAGGCGTCGCCCTGGGAAACACGAACCCCACCGGACGGCGAAGCCCTGTACGGGCGGGACGACGGCCGGAGTCGTCGTCGACCTGACGACCGCCGAGGTCCGCGCCGCCCGATCGTCGCGCCCTTACAGGGCTTCTCCGCCAGGAATCATCTTACACCCAGGGCGATGCCCTGGGCTGGCGGAGGGCCGCCCTTTCAGGGCTAAGAATCCATTCCGGTGGTACTTCCAATCGTTGACGCCGTCCGATGAACTTTCATGCCGAAGTAATAAAGTGTCGTTCATACCGTTCGGCGTGGATTCAAACCGGTGGACGCAGGGTTTCGACCGTCTTATCCAGGAGTATTGCCACGACAGGCATGTTCGTCGATAGCCGGCACGTTTATTACGCCGGCATGGATGTAAGTAGGCTGTAGGTGCCAGCGGACACGGCGTGCGAGCCGTCGCGGTACTACTTACATCCATGCCGACGTAATACGTGGCGCGTCCGACGGATTCGGTGTCGTGGACGGCGGCCGAACGGACGCGGCGGCTGAAGGCGGCGGCTCTCTAAGAACTCCTCCGCGATGTACGCTACTTCCGACGGAATGTTACGCCGGCATGGATGTAAGCGTCTAATTTCCGGACTTCATCGACTCTCCTATAATTATTTCGCGCCCGGTGGGATTCAAGAATGGGAGGCGCATCGTGATCGACGACCATGATGATCCGCGCGGCTATTCCGACGAGACGCTCGAAGTGCTGCGGCGGCTCGCCGTCCGCGCGAAAAACAACGGCTGGACGGTGGAGGA
>JBOFFD010000198.1:0-1992 GCA_051648425.1 Planctomycetia bacterium | reverse complement strand
CGCACAACGCCGCGCTGGCGGAATACGCCGCCGGCGTCAAAGCCGTCGGCGGCCAGCGCGGCCTGCCGGTCGTCGATCTTTTCGAGCGGTTCGGGCCGGCGAAGGTTCACGCCGACGGCGTCCAATGGACCGACAACGGCGTCCACCTTACGCAGTTCGGCTACTGGTCGCTGGCGCTGTTCACGACCGAAACGCTGGGCGCCGGCCCGATCCGCAGCGACGTACGGCTGTCGGCGAAAGGCGAACCGGCGAAGACGACGGGGGCGACCGTCGCCGAGCAGCGCCAACGAGACGACGGGCTGGAATGGACCCAGACCGACGCCCACCTGCCGCCGCCGCCGGCCCCGCCCACCGAGACGACCGAGCGCGTGTCGCCGACGGCTTCGGTCGCGCCAAATCCCGCCGAGGCGCCGTTCGCGCCGCGGTTGGCGGTCGACGGACTCGCCGACGGCGTCTACACGTTGACCATCGACGGCGAAACGGTCGCCCGGAAAACGGCGGCGGAATGGGCCGGCGGCGTCGCGGTGAACAACCCGGCCGCCCGAAAACAAGCCGAGGAACTGCGCCGGGCGGTCGTTCGCGGCGGCCAGTTGTACTTCCTGCGGTATCGACCGCCGAACATCACGTATCTCCTCGGTTTCCGCCGGCACGAGCAAGGCCAGAACGCCAAGGAAATCGACCAACTCGAACGACTGACCGTCGAAAACGACGCAACGGTGTGGAACCGTGCGAAGCCCCAGCCCCACGTCTACCGATTGACCCGCGACGCCGTCGCCAAGGAGGCCGCGCCATGACGCCGATTTCCCGAACACTGGTTGGCCTGATGGGCGCGTTCGCGCTGACCGTCGGCAACCTCGCCGTCGGCGCCGAGGTCGGCCGTCGTCCCAACATCCTCTGGATTAGCATCGAAGACGCCAGCCCGAACCTGGGATGCTACGGCGACGCGCAGGCGAAAACCCCCGTCCTCGACGCGCTGGCGAAGGAATCGGTGCGGTACACCCACGCCTTTTCAGTGGCGCCGGTCTGCGCCCCCAGCCGGTCGTCGATCATCACCGGCGTGCATCCGACCAGCCTGGGCACGCATCCCATGCGCTGCCAGGGGGCGCCGACGGCCGATACGCCCTGCTTCACCGAGGCGCTGCGGCGGAAAGGTTACTACTGCACCAACAACGTGAAGACCGACTACAACTTCCCCGTCCCGCCCCAGGCGTGGGACGCGAACAGCGCGACCGCCCATTGGAAGAACCGGCCGGCCGGCGCGCCGTTCTTCAGCATCTTCAATCTGACCACCACGCATGAAAGTCAGATTCGTCTTAGCGACAAGGAGTTCGCCGAGCGGACGAAGGAACTGACCCACGACGAGCGCCACGACCCCGCCGACGTCGACGTGCCGGCCTACCATCCCGACTCGCCGGTGGTTCGCCGCGACTGGGCCCGGTACTACGACCTCGTCACCGTCGTCGACAAACAGGTCGGTCGGCTTCTTAAAGAACTCGAAGCCGCCGGGTTGGCCGACGACACCATCGTCTTCTTCTTTTCCGACCACGGCGTCGGCCTGCCGCGCGGCAAGCGCTGGCTGTACGACAGCGGCACCCGCGTGCCCCTTCTCGTCCGAACACCCGAAGCCTTCCGGTCGCTGGCGGGCGAAGCGTGGGCCGGCCCCGGTACGACGACCGATCGACTCGTCTGCCTGATGGACCTGGGGCCGACGGTGCAGAGCCTCGCCGGTCTCAAGCCTTCCCCGGCGATGGACGGCCGAGCGTTCTTAGGCCCTAAGACCGCCGCCCCGCGCGAGTACGTCTTCCAAGCGCGCGACCGGATGGATGAACGGTACGACATGGTGAGGGCGGTGCGCGACGGCCGGTATCGGTACATTCGCAACTATTACCCCTCGACGCCGTACGCGCAGCCGCTGGCGTACATGGACGAAATGCCGACGACGAAGGAATGGCGGGCGCTGGCGGCGGCGGGGAAGTTGTCGCAGGAGGCCGG
>JBOFFD010000197.1:0-14910 GCA_051648425.1 Planctomycetia bacterium | reverse complement strand
TACTGAACGACGTCGTCGAACGGCGGATGGCCGTCTCGCCGGAAAACCTCATCATCTTGGCCGAAGTCTTCTGCGTCGTCGCCGTGCTCGTCTTCATGGGCAAGGTGCCGCTTAAATACAATCTTCGCAATCTTACCGTCAGATGGCGAACTACGATGTTGACGGCGCTCGCCTTCACCTTGGTGGTCGGCCTGCTGACGGTGATGTTGGCGTTCGTCAACGGCATGACGCAACTGACCAAGCAGTCCGGCCGACCGGACAACGTCCTCATTCTTTCCGAAGGTTCCACCGACGAAGTGTTCAGCAATCTAGGTTACGGCGACACCGGCGACATCGAACGCCAACCGGGCGTCGCGCGGACGGATGGCGGCGAGCCGCTCGCCAGCCCAGAGACCTACGTCATCGTCAATCAACCGATTCCCGTAAAGCCTGGTGAACGGTCGCGCCGCCGTTTCATTCAGATCCGCGGCATCGAGGATCCAGTCATGGCGGGGCGCGTCCACGAACTCGGCCTCGCCCCCGGCGGCTCTTGGTTCTCGCAAGCCGGCGTCCAATCGGCTCCGGGTTCGCTCGACGACCGCAACGCGACTCAGGTCATCCAAGCAGTCGTCGGAACCGGCATCGCCGTCGAAATTGGCCGCGACCTGGGGAAAGCGTCGCTCGCCGTCGGAGATATTTTCGATTTGGGACCGCGGAAGTGGCTGGTCGTCGGACTTCTTTCCGCCGACGGTTCCGCTTTCGGCAGTGAGATTTGGGCGAAGCGCGAAATTATCGGGCCGATGTTCGGCAAGGAAAACTACACGTCGATCACCGTCAAAGCGGAAGACGCCGACACCGCCGCCGCACTGGCGACGTACTACTCCAACGTTTACAGCGCCTCCGCTCTAAAAGCGATCACTGAAACGGAGTATTTCGCCAGTCTTTCGGCGACCAACAAGCAGTTTCTGTACGCCATCAACTTCGTCGCCGCCATCATGGCGGTCGGCGGAGTCTTCGGCGTCATGAACACGATGTTCGCCACCGTAGCGCAGCGCACCCGCGACATCGGTGTGTTGCGGATCTTAGGCTACGCCCGCTGGCAAATTCTGCTCTCCTTCCTCACCGAAGCGCTGCTGCTTGCCTTCATCGGCGGCGTTTTGGGCTGTCTCGTCGGGTGTCTCGCCGATGGTTGGACCGCCACCAGCATCCTCAGCGGCGGGCAGGGCGGCGGCAAGTTCGTCGTACTGCGCATGTTCGTCGACGCAGAAACACTGGCGTTCGGCCTCGTCTTCAGCTTGGTCATGGGCGCGATCGGCGGCTTGCTGCCAGCGCTGTCCGCGATGCGTCTGCGGCCGCTCGAGTCGTTGCGTTGAAACTCAGTTCGGCAGTTTAAGATCGACCCAAACAATCCGATGGTCGCTCGACGGATCGGGCTTGTCTATCAGTTTGTACGTCGGCTCGCTTTGTTCCGGCCAAAAGACGCCCGCTCCGGTGATCGTCAGGTCTTTCGTCGGCAGCGCGTAGTCAAGCCGACCGAAATAGCTGGTGCGTTGTTCCAAATGAAGCGGCGCGCCGGCCGACTTCCCTTCAAGCGCCCCCTTGCTCGTCTGAACCGGGTCGCGCAGTTTGGGATGCTTCGTCAACAGTTCGATGGCGCGTCCCTTGCCGTCGGGCGCCGGTTCCCCCTTGTACGGTTCGGCGTTGAGATCGCCCAGTAGGACGCCGGTGGCGTCGGCTGGAGCCGGCCCGCGGTTTCCTGAGTCGTCGACGATATAAGACGCCGTGGCGCCGCCCGCCAGATAGTCGGCCCAAAAGCGAATTTCGTCGTAGTTGCGGCGGCCGTTGCGGTCCTCGGCGCCATCGAACACCGGCGGCGTCGGGTGTGAACAGAAGAGGTGCAACCGACGGCCGTCGACGAGGATCGGTGCATCCCAATGGCTCTTACTTGAAAGCCGCATCGCCGCCGCCTTGGTCTTGTCGTACCACTTGGGCCGGCCGCCTTCACCGTCGGGCATCAAGTGATTCGGCATCGCACTCCACGGCAGTAGATGGAACGTTCGCAGACGTGACGTTTCAAACGGATGGCGGCTCAGGATCGCCATGCCGTACTGGCCGGCGTACTTGCCGAAACCGTAGGCGTCGTCCGGTCCGTCGGTCTTGCCGTCATTGTTAAAATCAAGCCCGCTGCGAACGCCGGTGTTGACGGGAGCCTGTAAGACGTTCGGATAGTCGAGCGGCGCTCGGCCGTTCTGAGAATGGCGCAGGTAGTTGGTCTGAAACAAATCCGCCATCCGCGTCGCGTTCGATTCGTCAAAATCGATTTCATTGAGAAGGACGACGTCGGGTCGAACGATCTGAAGGATTTCGGCGGCTTTGCACACCTGCGGATGGACGCCTTTTCCCGCCGCGTCGACATCGTTCAGTTTCTTGGAATCAAGTTCGTAGATGTTGAACGTGGCGACGCGGAGAGAGCCGGCGACGGGAGACGACGGCTCCGCCGCAACGGCGGCCGACGTAAGACACGCGAGCAGGACGATCGACATAGACGACTCCGTCAGTCGAGACCGGTGGCGCGTCCCTCGCCGTGAGCGACGTCGTCGGTGTTCAAACTACCAACGATCCGGTCGATCGCCCATCGCGCGGCGTCCGCTAAAATGGTGTTTGAAGATTCGGTTAAGATTTGCAGCCGCGGCAGTAAGTCGACGCACCGTTGATTGCCGGCGACGACGGCCGCGTTGCGCTGTAGGCCGACCCGGCCGGCGCGGAAGACGGGCGTGTCGCGGAAGCGGCGGCGGAACTCGGCGTCGTCCATGTCGAAAACTTCGGCGAGCGACACCGGGTCGGCGCCGGGTAGGGGGTGGAAGGCGGGATCGGGCGTCGGCTTCGGCTTGCGGTTCCACGGACAAACGTCTTGGCAGACGTCGCAGCCAAACAGCCAATCGCCCATGCTCAGCCGCAGGTCGTTTGGGATCGGGCCGTCCAGCTCGATCGTCAAGTAGCTGATGCAGCGGCGAGCGTCCAACCGACCGGGGGCGACGAAGGCGTTCGTTGGGCAGGCGTCAAGGCAGGCGGTGCAGGTCCCGCAGTGGTCGGTTTCGGTCTCGTCGTCGACGGGAAGTTCGACGTTGACGAGCAGGCCGACCAGGAAAAACCAACTGCCCAAGGATCGGTTCAACAGCAGGGTGTTCTTACCGATCCATCCGAGGCCGGCCGCCGCCGCGTACGGGCGCTCCATGAAAGGCGTGCTGTCGATCGCGATGCGGAACCAGAAGCCCTCGTGACGAGATCTTAGTCGACGGCGCGCATCTTTAAGACGGTCTTTCAGGACGTAGTGGTAGTCGCCGCCCCAAGCGTAGCGGCTGATGCGGCCGGCGCCGACGGCCGGGGGCGTCGGTTCGACGGTGCGGTACGGGGCGGCGAGCATGACGACGCTGCGCACCGCGGGATCGACGGAGCGGGGGTCGGACCGCTCGTTGCGCGCCGACGGAAGGTAATCCATTTCTCCGTGAAAACCGGCGGCTATCCAGGCGTCGAAGCCGGCCATCCCCAAGCCGACGGTCGGCCGCGCGACTCCCAAAAGGGCGAAGCCGGCGGCGGCGGTTTCGCGGCGCAGGTCGTCCAGGATCGCGCCGTCAGCCATGCGGCGTCGCGTGACGGAGCACGCCTAGGAAATCGTCGAGTGAGAACGTTCGGCCGGTCATTTGTTGAAGAAGGTCGCGCCAGGGGATGGACGCCCCTTTGCGGAACATCTTGTCGCGAAGGAAGGCGCCGGCGGCCGGGTTGCCGACGAACGAACCACACTCGGTTTCGACCGCTCGCTGCAACTGCGCGCCGAAGACTTCGCCGAGCAGATAGTTTTGGTAATAAGCCGGATAGCCGACGAAGTGAATTTTGGACGACCAGTCGTGGGCGGCGCGGTCGGGTTCCGGGCGTTTCAGTTTTTGAAAGCGTTCGACGTAGTCCCACCAGAGCCGCGCCAAATCCGGTCGGTCGGGGTCGGCGTACAGATCGCGCTCGAAGTGACACATCACCAACACCCAGCGAGTAAAGACGAGGTGTTTGACGGCGAGGCGGCGTTTGCCGCCGGCGGCGATGCGGTCGGCGTCGGCGGCCGGGATGCCGGCGACGTTGGTCAGCCAGCCGGCGTCGAGCAGGTGCCGTTCCATGAAGAGCGCGATCGATTCGTTCGCCAATAGGTGGGCGTCGTCGCGCAGCACGTACGGCAGGGCCGGGTCGAGCGACGCGCCGTAGATCGCGTGGCCGAATTCGTGAAGGTTGGTGCTCATCCAGCGGGCCGTCGGCACGAGGTTGCACAGCACGCGGACGTCGGTCGGCGCGACGATCGTCGTGCAGAAGGCGTGTTGACACTTTCGGCTGGTCTTAGGGTCGCCGGGGTAAAGGTCGCTGGCGGCGACGATGGAGCGGACGTCGAAGCCGAGGTCGTCGAAGGTGCGGACGGTCAAGGCGTCGACGTCTTTATCGGCGAACCAAGCGTCGAGGTCTTCATCGTCGCCGAGTTTCATGGGCGACTGAAAGAAGCGGTCGCCGTAGTGCCACGGTCTAAGATCGGCGGCCGCGACGCCGAACTTCGCCGTCAGTTTGGCGTCGGCGTCGGCCTTCCAAACGTCGAACAACGGTTCGGTAGCGGCGCGCAGTTCCTCCAGCGTCTCGAAAAGCCACTTCGGGTCGAGTTCCGAAAGATCGAGGGCCATTTCGTAGGCGTTGCGATAGCCGACTTCGGCGGCGGCTTGATTGCGCAGGCGCACCAATTCCTTAAGCCGGTCGGCGATCGGCGGGGCTTCGCCTGCCGGGCCGCGGTGTTCCGCAATCCGTTTGCTCGTGCGCCACGCCTTTTCGACCTCCGCCGGGTCGGACGAATCATGTAAAGCTCGATCGATGACGTTGTCCGCGACGGTTTCGCCGTCGACCGTCGCGCGGAACGAGTTGAACTGTTGGACGACGGCGGTCTCTTCTTTCGCCAGCTTGGCGATGAGCGCGGGGGAGAACTGGTTCTCCGCAAGTCGATTGCGCCAGCGTTGCACTTCGCGGCGTGTAAGACCGGTCAACCGTTCCGCTTTCAACAGCGACTCGGCGGTCTTAAACTCTTCCGCGTTCGCCAATCGACGCGCGACGGCGGCGCGATGTTCTTCGACGCGCGCGAAGGCGGCCGGGTCGCCGGTGGTTTCCGCGTCCCACGCGGCGAGCCGATACTGGCGCTCCAACAGCTCCAGTTCCTCGCTCAATCGGCTGCAAAGAGTTTCCGCCTGCGTCGCCGCGTCCATGACGTCGTCCTTATTGTCGGGTGTTTTTCATCTAGTGTTCGTCGCTTATGGGAAAACTGTATGCCGCTGCGGTCGGCGGGGTAGACCCGCCTAGAATGGCGATGGAAGTAGAACTTTGGCGCGAGGTGGCGGGTGGCGGGACGATCGGCGGACGTGGTGGTGGTCGGGGGCGGGGTCGTCGGATTGGCGACCGCCTACGAACTCGCCCGCCGGGGCATGCGAGTGACCCTGCTGGACCAAGGCGCTTTCGGTCGGGAATCGTCGTGGGCGGGGGCCGGGATGATCTCGCCGGCGCCGTCGGTTGAATTCTCGGCTTCGACGGCGGCGACGGCGTTCGACCGCTTGCGAACGGCGTCGTACGAACGGTTCGCCGGTCTCGCCGAAGAATTGAAGGAACAGACGGCGGTCGACGTTGAATACCAGCGGTGCGGCGGCGTGGAGTTGGCGGACACGGAAGCCGCATTGGGGCGCTTGGCGGAAACGGCGCCCGTTCTGGCCGAGCACGGAATCGTCCACGAGAGACTGGCGGCGGGGGACGTATCGCGCTTCGATGCGGAACTGGGGGACGGCTTCCTCGGCGGGTTGTCGCTGCCAGGGGTCTGTCAGGTGCGGAATCCGCGTCTACTGGTTGCGCTGGAAGAAGCCTGTGGGCGCCACGGGGTCGAACTGCGGCCGGGTGCGAAGGTCGTTGGTTTCGAAGTGCAGAGCGGAGTCTTAACGGGCGTCAAGCTTGCGGATGGTTCGACCGTCGTCGGCGGCGAGTTCGTCGCGGCGGCGGGCGCATGGACCGGCCGCCTGCTGGAGTCGTTGGGGGTGGTGGTTGCGGTGCGTCCGTTGCAAGGGCAGATCGTACTTTTGCGATCGACGCCTGGTCGATTCCGCCGGGTGGTCGAGGTCGGTCGACGCTACCTCGTGCCGCGAGGCGACGGCTTAGTGTTGGTCGGCGCGACCGAGGACGAAGTCGGTTTCGAGAAGCGACCGACCGCCGTCGGCTACGACGACCTGGCGGCGTTCGCCGAGCGGGTTCATCCGGGATTGCGGTCGGCGACCGTCGAAATGACGTGGGTGGGCCTGCGGCCGGCCTGTCCGCTCGGCTCGCCGATCATCGGTCGGGCGCCGGGCCGTTGCAATGTTTGGATCGCGTCGGGGCATTTCCGGCAGGGAGTGCAGTTGGCGCCGGGCACGGCGATGCTCGTGGCCGACTGGATCGCCGGCCGACCGACGTTCGCAACGACCGACGCACTGGGTCCGACGGCCGACCGCCGCCATTTTCGGACGGCGTTCGTCTCGTAGTCGGCGTCACGACTGAAAAACTGTTCGCCGCCCAACGTTTGTCTGGACAAGTATTGTTCGACGGTCTATATTACCGAAAGATGGAACAGGAAGAGGCGTCCGTGGAGACTGCGGGTCGACGAAAGAGTCGTCATTTTGATTCCTTGGAGCAGGAAGCGTTCCTGAATCTGTGGCGGACATATGATCGGCTGCGCGCTTCGGAGGATGCACTTTTCACTCAGTTTCAGCTTACGCCGCAACAGTACAACGCGCTGCGTCTTCTGCGGGGGGTTCACCCCGAAACGCTGGCGACGCTCGAACTTGCGGGTCGATTGGTCTCGCACGCTCCGGACATCACCCGAATGCTCGACCGTTTGGAAGAGAAGGGGTGGGTCTACCGCGAACGGCTGCCGGAAAACCGCCGGATCGTGCGCGTCGGACTGTCTGAATCGGGGCGAGACTTGCTGAAGACGTTGGACGATTTGGTGAGAGACTGCCATCATCGGCAGCTCGGCCATCTTAGCGAGTCGGAACTCCGCCGGCTGATTGAGCTTCTGGATCTCGCCCGGCAGCCGCACGAGCCGGCCGACAGCTCGTGGCGGACCGAACGACGCGACGAGGATCTCGACGGTGCGACGGTTTCCTAACAGCGAGGCGAAAATGGCGAACACGCAGTCTTCGGTCGACGTGGTGGTGATCGGCGGCGGACCGGCGGGGGCGACGGCGGCGACGCTGATCGCCCAACAGGGCCGGTCCGTGAGGCTACTGGAACGTGAACACTTCCCCCGGTTCCACATCGGCGAGTCGTTGATCCCCGAAACGTACTGGGTGCTGAAGCGGCTCGGCATGCTCGAAAAAATGAGGAAGAGCCACTTCGTCAAGAAGTACAGCGTTCAGTTCGTCAACGACAAGGGTCGTCTGTCGGAACCGTTCTATTTCACCGACAACAATCCGCACGAATGCTCCGAGACGTGGCAGGTGCTGCGGAGCGAGTTCGATCAAATGATGCTGACCAACGCGGTGGAACACGGCGTCGAGGCGCGGGAAGGGGCGCGCGTACTGGACGTGATGTTCGAGAACGGCAAGGCGGTCGGCGTGCAATACTGCGACGACGCGGGCGACGTGCACACCGTCGATTCGCAGGTGGTCGTCGACGCCAGCGGCCAGAGTTCGCTCATCGCCAACAAACTGAAACTCCGCCGCAAGGATCCGACGCTGAACAAAGGCGCGGTGTGGACCTACTGGCAAGGGGCGTATCGCGACGTCGGCAAGGACGAGGGGGCCACCATCGTTCTTCAGACGGAAGGTAAGAACGGCTGGTTCTGGTACATTCCGCTGCACAACGACGTTCTCAGCGTCGGCGTGGTTTCCAATTTCGACTATTTGTTTAAGAACCGCGGGACCGACCACGCGAAGATCTATGATGAGGAAGTCGCCAAATGCCCGGCGGTCGGCGAGCGGATCGCCGGCGCCAACCGCATTTCGCGGTATTACGCCACGAAAGACTACACCTACCGCTCGACGGAAGTGGCTGGCGACGGCTGGGTGTTGGTCGGCGACGCCTTCGGGTTTCTCGATCCACTGTATTCTTCGGGCGTGCTTTTGGCATTGAAGTCGGGGCAGTTGGCGGCCGACGCGGTGGTCGAAGGGTTGGCGGCGGGCGACGTTTCAGGCGCCAAACTGGGCTGTTGGGGGCCGGAGTTCACTCGCGGCATGGACCGCATGCGGCGGCTCGTGCGCGAGTTCTACGACGGTTTCAGCTTCGGACGGTTCGTGAAGGGATATCCGCATCTGAAGGGGCATCTCACCGATCTCTTAATCGGCGACCTCTTCACGGACAAGGTGGACGACGTCGTCGAACCGATGAATAGCGTGCGGGAAACCCAGTCGTTGCCGGCGTACGCGAACTGACAAAAACGAAAGGGGCGTCGGACTAGTCCGACGCCCCGACCATTCAACATCTTCCGGCGGGCAAGTTAAACTCTAAGAGCGAGTGCCGGTCCCGCCGGCTCCACCCTCGCTGTCTTCCACCCGCTTGACCAGGCCGCGGATGCGGTCGGTGAGCGAATTGCGACCGCCGTCGGTGCCGCCCGCAGTCCCCGAACCGCTTCGAAGTTCGTTTTTCAGCCGCTGAATCGGAGCCATCTGCTCCAACATCTTAGCTTCGCGTTCGGCGTGTTCCAACTCGACGCGCACTTCCATGCGAATACGTTCGAGCGTCGCCCGTTCGCGGGCCAGTTCCGCTCGCTGCCGGGAAAGCAACAGTTCGCCGTCGCGCATCTTTTCGCGCAGTTCCTTCTGTTCGCCCACGAGCCGGTTCTGCGCTTCTTCAAGTTGGCCGCGGAACTTCAACAGTTCCGCCTCGAAGTTGGCGATGTCTTCCGGCATCGCCGGCTGGGTCTGAGCGTTCTGAATCTGCTGTTGTTGTTCGGTGATCTGAATTTTCAGTTGCTCGATCTCGGCTTGCAACGATTCGTCGCCCTGCCGTCCTTCGCGGAGTTGGGCCAATTCCGATTCGCGTTCCTTGATCTGTTCCTGAAGCATCAGCGATTCGGAACGAGCGGCGTCGAACTGTTCGGTCGCCTGCTTCATCAGGTCCTTGAGACGGTTGCGTTCTCGCGACAATTCTTCGCGGAGGGCGCCGACCCGCTTTTCATCTTGGCCGGCGGCGGGCAGCCCGGCGCTGCTTCCCGGACCGGCGGCGATTTTCGCGGTCAGCTCGGCGACCTTCTGTTGCAGTTCGTCGTTGGTGATCCGTAGGCGTTCGACGATTTGAACCGATTCGACGTTGCCGCGGGCCGTCTCGGCGTCGTTGAACGCCGCCGCCCACTGCGTTTCCGAATCGACCAACTGCTGGTTCAGGTCCCGGGAGCGTTCGATCGACTGCTGCAACTCGCGGCGAAGCTCTTCGACTTCGCCAGGGTCGGCCGCCAGCCCGGCCGCCGCCTGCTTCTCGCGCTCGGCGAGTTCACGAGCCTTGGCCGTCATCTGTTCGTGAGCCGTTTCCGCGGCGGCGCGAAACTCGTTCTGCTCGCGCGCCAATTCCTCGCGGTCCGTCTGAATCTTCATGGCCTGACCCTCCAGCAGCGCGATGCGCTGCGAGAGGTCGGCGTCCATCTCCTGGCGGCGTTCCTCAAACTCTTTTTCCAGCGACGAGCGGCGCTCGGGGTCGTCGGCGAGCATGGCCGCCGACTGTGTCGCTCCGGACGCCGCCTGTTGGACTTCCTCCTCCAACTCGGCGATGCGCATTTCCCGGACCGACACCTCTTCCTTCAGGCGATCCAGTTCTTGCCGAAGGGCCGGGTCTTCTTGAGGCTGTGCGGCCGGGGGCGCTTCCTGAAGGCGTCGTTCGCGTTCGGTGAGTTCGCGTTCCTGCTCGGCGACGCGCTCGCGCGCCGCGTCCGCCGCCTGCCGTGCTTCCGCCAAATCACGGTCCAACTCGTCGCGCTCGGCCTGGATCTCTTGCGCTTGCTCTTCCAGCAGCGCCGCCCGACCGGCGATTTCTTCGTCCTTCTTGCGGAACCGTTCTTCCCGTTCGCTTTCAAGTTCAAGATTCGAGGCGTCGGTTCCGAACTCGCCTCCGGGCTGTACGGAAGTCGCTTCCTCCAGTTCGGCGATCCGCATTTCACGGACGGCCAGTTCCTCGCGCATGCGGTCGATCTCACCCCGCAGGGCGGTTTCATTTTCCGCGCCGCCCTCCGGCGTCGGTGTATCCGACGGCGCCGGTCCGAGGTCGAGCTTGCGACTTTCCAGTTCCGCGAGCTTCGTTTCGTACTCGCGCTGACGCTCTTCGAGCATCATTTCCGCGGCTTGATTCTCGACGGAAGTGATCTGCCGCAGTTTCTTCAGGACGTTCATCTGCTCGACGGTGAACGCTTCCATGCGCTTCCGCTCGTCACGCAGCAGCTTGACGTAGACCATGAGACGGTCGGCCAGCGGGATGTTTTGCAGGGAAGTCACCATCGATTCGGACGACGACAGTCCCGACTGCGGCTGCCATTCGGAGGGGATGCCGACGCGGAACTGAAACGGACCGACCTGAAGGGTGTCGCCGTCGACGAGGGGCGATTCCGGCTTCGACACCCCGTTGACGGAGGTTCCCTTGCGGCTTTTACAGTCGCGGACCATGACGCCCTGCGGCGTGAGGTTGACGATGCAATGGATGCTGGAGACCTCGTCGGCGTCGAGACATACGTCGCAGCCGCGGGCGCGGCCGAGGACGGTGGCCGTCTTGCGCAACGGCCATTTTTGGTCGCCGGTCTTGGAGGCGAGGTACGGGCAGACCGCCGAATCGGAGGCAAATGGATTGTCGTGAATCGTCGACATTTCGCTTTCGCCTTGTGGCACGTTCCACCAACCGCCGGAGCGCGGTCGTTTCGTCGAGCGTCTTTCGCCGCGAACGACGACGTTCCATCGCCGCGCCGACGCCAAGCGTCAGTATAGTGGATGTAGGGCGTTCGCAAGAGAACCTAGCCAAACCTGTTGAAGTGAATGCCGCGGCTCGGCCGGTGCATCCCTCCCGTCCGCGCTTTTCTACAATAACGGCGCCGGCATCCGCCCGCCTTCGACAGCGCCGCGTTGATAGAGGCGCCGCGAAGGGTGTTCGGCAAGGAGCGATCGAAAATGGCCGATGAGCCGCCGCCGACTCCCCCGGTGCGTTGGGGGATCTTGAGTACCGCCTCGATCGCGAAGAAGGTCGCCCGGGCGATTCAACACGCTGCGAACGCGGAGTTGACGGTCGTCGCCAGTCGCAACAAAGAGCGGGCCAGGCTTTGGGCGGAACAGAACGGCTGCGTTAAAGCGGTCGGCTCGTACGAAGAGTTGTTGAGCGACCCCGCCGTCGATGCGGTGTACCTGCCGCTGCCGCCTTCGATGCACCACGAATGGACGATTCGGGCGGCGCGGGCCGGCAAGCACGTGCTGTGTGAAAAACCGCTGGCGGCGTCGACCGTGCAGGCCCGCGAAATGGCGGCCGCCTGCGCTGAAAACGGCGTTCAACTGATGGACGGCGTGATGTGGGTCCATCACGATCGGGCCGAGGAATTTCTTCGTCGCGCCCCCGAAATCGGACGGTTGCGGCGCGTCACCTCGGCGTTCACGTTTTGCTGGGATGAAGTCCCGGCCGACGATTTTCGGCTCAACCCCGATCTCGGCGGCGGGTCGCTGGGCGATCTGGGTTGGTACTGCGTCCGCGCGACCAACTTCTTCTTCCAGTCTCGGCCCCTGCGGGTCTTCGCCGACGCTCGCTACCACCAGGGGGTGGACATGAACCTCTCGGCGATGCTGTGGTACGACGACGAACGGACGGCCTCGTTCGATTGCGGCTTCGACACCGCGCCGCGCCAGTGGTTCGAGGTGGCGGGCGTTTCCGGAACGATCGTCTGCGACGACTTCGTGCTTCCAAAAAGCGAAGAAAAATCGCGCTTTTGGCTCCATACCGCCGACGGTACCGCCCAAACGTTTGAGCTTCACGACATCGTTCAGGAGGTTCGGATGATCGAAAAGTTCAGTGGAATCGTTCAAAGCAAAGAGTTGGAAACGAGGTGGCCCGACGAAGCGGTCGAGACAATGCTCGTCTGCGAGGCGCTGGCCGAGTCTGCCAGGAAGGGAAGGGTCGTCGAACTCGGCGACCGAGAATAGGGCGAATCACTACCGAAGGTGGGACTCGAACCCACACACCCTCGCGGGCACCGGATTTTGAGTCCGGCGCGTCTGCCATTCCGCCACTTCGGCGACAACCACGATATCCGCAGTTTTCGTAACGCTAGTGTACCCGTCGCCGCTTCCACGTCTAGTGCCGAACGCCCGGTTTTCACGACGTCGCGGTGAGAAGCAGTGACTGCCGGCTTTGCTCAACCGCCTTTGCGGCGGGCGTTTTCAACGTCGGCGATGACTTGCATGGCACGCGACTGCGGCAGGTAGCCGCCCTGTTCCATCTTCGACCGCAATTCGGCGATGCCGGACAGGCCCAGCCGCTCGGCTTCGTCGAACAGCCGCACCGCCTTGGAAGTCCAAGGAAGGTAGCCGTTTGAGCGCACCAACTCTCGGACCGCCTGCAATTGGTCGTCGGTCAACTGGTCGGCCGTCGCAGCTTGCATCGTGATTTTTCCATTTCGATCGAGAGGGCAGAAAGTCGTTCGCCGCTCAAGGTTCAGGCTGATTCAAGAGACTCCCTAATCAATATAGTACGCGAATCGACCCTTCGACAGGAAATTCGTTCAAATCGGTCAGGCTGTTGATGCGGAGGCGGGTTTCGTCGATCCGTCGAACGATCGGTCCGACGCCGGCGGCGTTTCCGGCTTCGGGTCGCCCGGCGGCAGCGTCGGCATCAAGGTCGCCGGCGTGGACTGTTCATAGCCGCCCAGCCGCCAAACCATTTCGGAGTAACGGAAGACGTCGAGCATGGTCAACGTCTGAATCGTCCGCAACGCGATCATCTGGTCCGACCAGAGGTCGGTTCGGCGGATGACCTCGTCCAGTCGGGCGTGCAGCGTGGCGAGCGGGTCGTCCCCTCCTTGCGACCCAAGGACCACCGCCCATCCTTCAACGACCCGCCGGTATTGTTTCATGTAGCGGACGATCCACTGGCGTTCCCGATCGGAGTACTCCGGCAGACCGGGAAGATTGAAGATCTGCTTGATCGTCGACATCCGCCGTCGGCTTGACGGCCGCCAAAGCGACCGCCGTCGATCGACCGACGGCGGCAGCGGCGTGGGCAGCGGCGCCCGCGACGACGTCGCCTGGGCCGCGTGCGGCACCAGCCGTTGCAGCGCGACGATCGACGTACCGAGCGTGTACAGGTCGTCGTGGTCGACGACGGCCGCCATCACCACCGCCCGCGTCACTTCGGCCGATCGGCTCGCCAAGTGCGGGCACCGCCGCCGCAGGTAGTCCGGAAGTCGGTGGTGGTCCAACCCCAAAAGTTCCAGCCATTGCGACGTCCAGTAAAGCCTCGCCCCCATTTCGACGCGGAGTTTTTCAGCAGCCAACCGGTCGCGCCGCGTGGCTCCGATGAACTGCAGGTCCTTCTCGACCAACGTGTGCGACGACTTCGGGGCCGGCACGCCCGGCAGCGTCCAGCCGAGGTATTCCACGTCGCATTCGGCGCGCAGCCACAACGATTCCATGAAGACCGGCTTGCGCATCCGGTGGATTTTCCGCAGCGCCACCGGGAACGGGTCGTCGACGTCCGCGAAGTCGTCCACTCGTTGCTTGACCAGGTCGTCGACCGCGCGCACCAACGCTTTGCAGCCGAAGGCCGCCAGTCGAAAAATTCCACCGACCAAGCGAAACGGCAGCAGCAGCACCTGCCCACGCGCCAAATAGGAATCGTACAGCGTGAACAAATTGATGGTGCGCGACGACGCCGGCACGTCGTGCAGCGGATAGGTTCCAAACGCCCGGCGGACGTTGTTTTCGCGGTCGCGCCGCACCATCGCCATCAGTTGGTTTCCATACTTCGTCGCGAGAAGGCTTTCGCGGTCGGCGTCGCCCGCTAGGAAGTCGACGGCGGTGAAGTCGACCGTCTCAAAGAACGGGGCGGCGTTTTTGCGTCGCGGCGACGGATCGACCAGCACCTGGTCGCCGAGGTCGCCGGTCGGAACCGGCAGTTCGATTTCCTGTAGCGGCAGCCCCAGCCGCCGCGCCATCCACTCGCGGAACCGTTCTCGTTCGTGCCGCGGCGCGCTGGCCAGGCGGTCGAGCGGTATCGCGTGGCGGTTGTAGTCGAGCAGCAGTTTGGCCGTCTGCTGCGACACCATCCGCGTGATGTAGTTGAACCACACGAACGGCCCGCCGAGGATCGCGCCGGCCGCCTGGTTGACGTCGAGGTTCTTCAACCGCCGCCGCGACTTCGACTGCATCTCAAGATTCGACTGCCGAAGATTGTTCAGCGCCACGTTGCCTAAGAGCTGCATCGCCGTCTTAGTGTCGTTGCGATGAAACAACGAACCGTCGAGATAGTCCTGATACAACAGTTCAAGGTTGCGGAGGAAGATAAGTTCTTCCGGACGGGCGTCGACTTCGGGCAGACTTTCGAGCAGCGGATGCGACGATAAACCGCCCGTCGGCTTCGCCGGTGCGTCGCCCGCTCGGCCGTGGAACTCGCCGTCGATCGCGGCGACGGCCGCCGTCCCTCCTTCCGCCGCCGGCGCGTCGTCGCACGAACGAAGATGAAGTTCCGGAACGATGATCCGTTCCTGCAGAAACCGGAGGTCTCGCTCCCGGTGCCGAACTTTGATCAACTTCGTCTGAGCGGCGAACTGCGCTTCCGCCACCCGGTCCAGTTCGTCCGACGTTCGATTGGCGATGCGCTTCAGCCATTCGCCCGCCATCCATAAGACCAGGCAGATGCCGCCCATGACCAAAAGCGGGTAGC
>JBOFFD010000196.1:0-8905 GCA_051648425.1 Planctomycetia bacterium | reverse complement strand
ATGAAGATGCAGGTCTTCTGCGAGCCGCGACGACCAAGGCCGCCGGAGTTCGCCGGCAGCCCGGAAACCCCCGTGACGAGGTTCGGGTTGGCGCTGAACTGGTTGAAGGCCAAGAGGAAGCCCATCGACGGACAGGTCGAACCCAAGGCGCGCGGCACGTTGCCCGAACTGAAGTTCTCGTTGCCGTAGCCGAAGATCGTCGTTTTGGCGGCCAGGGTATTCTTCGGATGGAACAGGCCGTCGACCAACCGATCGAAGTCCTGCCCCATCGTCACTTGCGGCGTGCGGTAGTTGGCGTTGCCGGAGAAGAACATCAAGGCGACGTTGTCGTTGGGATAGTTTTCCTGAATGCTGCGGATCGCCGAGCGGACGCCGACCTTGAGCTGCCAGTTCTGGGCTTCGTGGCTGCTGCCAGGGTAGCCGAAGCGGCGCTGAACGAAGTCGAGCATCGTGTAGCCGCCGAACCAGAAGTGGGTCTGGGGCCGCTGCGGGTTGTCGCGGTAGTCCATGTAGGTCGGGGTGACGCCGGTGGAGGTGACGGGGCGCGTGAAGACGAAGGTTCCGCCGGCCTGCGTTCCAAAGGCGAAGTCGGCGCCAGACCCCATGTGCGCGGTACTGGCGCTGGCGGTGTTGCTGCCGTTGGGGCGGTTGCCGTCCCAGTCGTTCCCCCCGCTGGTATAGCCGCGGGCGGCGACGACGAAGTCGATGTATTCCTTCCAAAACCGCTGGTCGTTGTTGGTAGGACGGCTCGCGTAGGTGATTCCCGACATGCTGAGGCCCGCCAAGTTCGTGTAGTACACGATTCGGCCGCAGCGAAGATAGTTCGGGAAGGGGTTGGGCGTCTGGCGGATCCAGTCCAAGATCGCCTGGTAGTTGATCTCATAAGAGCCGTTGGTGCCGGTCGAACTGTTCACCTGCTGCCACCGGCCGTCGGGACCGTAAAGGCGGCGGTTGAAGTCGTTGTTGGCGACGCTGGTTCCGGTGCTTCCCGGGTAGATGAAGAATCGCTGCCGCCAGTCCTTATCGGTCCGCGGATCGGGCGGCCAAATCCAGAAGGTCTTGCCCCAATGGCCCGGCCCTTCGGTATAACCCTGGTAGCTCCCCACCGAACCGCCGACGTCCGCCCAATCGTAGCCGTTCGTTTCCCAGGCGGCGGCCTTGGCATCGGCCCCGGCGCCGACCCGGCGGGTGGCGCGCTGCACCTCGGCCGTCGTGGTCGCGGTACTGTTCGTCACGTCGTAAAGGATCTCGTGCAACGACGCGGCGTAGTTCTGCGAGGTTCCGTTCAGAGCGCGCCGCAGCGGGGTGTCGCCGGAGTTGGCGCGGCCGTCGCCGGGAATGGCTAGCCCGCCACCAAAGGCGGGGGTCGTCGCACCGGTCGGTTCGACGCCCGGCGGGGTCACCGTCGGACCGGCGTCGAAGTCCGCCAGAATCGAGGCGCCGCTGTCCGACTCGTAGGTCAAGTTCGAGATCCCGTAGACCTCGCCGTCGCTTTGGGTGTACGGCGACGTGGCGTGGAAGCGGCGCGTCGAGCTGGGGGTGGTGGTGGTGTAGTGGCCGAACTGCGGCACGCGCGGGTCGGACGTGAGCGGCCCCGAGACGACGGATTCGTTGGGCTGGCCGTCGCTGACTCCGATATTGCTGCCGTACCGCATCGAACCGGAAAGGTCCATGACGACGGCGACGTCGCGCGGCCGGTGAACGGCCGTCGCCACCGCGGAAACGTCGTACGTGGCGGCGCCCAACACTCTTCCAAAGAACGTGTCGCCCCTGTAGCGCACGGTCGTCTGCACCAGCGTCGGCATCTGGCCGGTGGTGTAGCTCGTGAAGCCGCGGAACTCCGGACTCGGCACGCCGCTGGTGACGTAGCGGTAGGTGCCGACCCTCATCGTCAGGTTGTCCGCGATTGTCAACTCTTTGTTGATGATCTTCATTCGACTGTCGGCGGGGACCGCGGCGGCGAACATCTTGGTGACGTTGGGAACCACGGTGGTGTCGCGGGCGGTGGTGTTGATCGACCGCGACCCGACCAGGGCGCAGGCGTCGGCGACGTCTTGAGCTTCCGTCCGAGCGTTGAACATGACGCCGACGTCGATGCTGAGGGCCACCAAAGCCATCAGCGGAATCAGCAGAACGCCGAGCAAGGCGGCATAGATGCCGCGCCTGTTCCGGAGATTTCTTTGGCGGTGCATGAAAATTTTCCTTGATGTGCAAAGCACAGTGCTTGCGTACAATGATAAGCTAACGAGAGGATACGTCGGGCTTGCGCACGTGCGGACGGATGTGGGCAAAAACAGGAAAAAAATATTAGATAGACTGGACGCGCGTCCTTTTCATTCCGACCCAGCGTCTTCCACCAGAAGTGGTTGTGACGGATGACATCATCCCAAGGAAGGCGCTCGCCGCGCTGAAATTCGACCGTATCGATGAAGGGAAGGCGGGGAAAACGGACGCGCGCCGGCAAACGCCGTCCTACGTTTCGCCGTGCCGTTTGCGTCGTTCGGCGCCCCGGCGTTTGGTTTCGCGGTGGCTGGTTTCGGCTTTCGTCAGGAAGCCCCACGACAACGCTTGGTCTTGCACGTACCGCTTCCCCAACTGCAAGGCTGTGGCCGCCTTCATCAGTTCCCAGCCGAGATAGAAGGCGTGGCCGGCGTCGGTCACGCCCAGCCGCTCGAACAGCGCGAACGGATCGACGTCGTGCTCGTAAATCTCGGCGTTCAGCGCCACCAGTTCCCCGCCGTCGGCGAACAGGCGGAAGTTCGCGTCCGATAGCCCGGCCTGCAACCGCCGCAGGGCGTCGGCGCCGCGCTCGACCACCTTCGGGTCGCGGAGCATCGCTAGTCGCGAATCGACGTGCTTCGGCACCCGCCGGCGGCGCACCGCGTGGTGCATCAGCCGCCGCGCGACGTCCAGCTCCTTCACCGATCCGCGCGCCCAGTTCGCCACTTCGGTCGTCAACACGCTGCCGATCGCCAGTTCCTCGCAGAAGCCGGCCAACACCGCGTTTACGCCCGCCGAGTCGACCTCGGTCAGTTCGGTGAGGTTGCCCACGCCCATCATCATCGCCGCGTCGGGGAAGGCGTCGCGGGTTTGCAAGTACCGGCCCAGCGACGCCGCGAAACCGAAGCCGATCGGTTCGACGATCGGATCGAGCCGATACCGCACGCCGTCGGCCTCCAGCCGATCGACCAGCCGGCGGTAACGGTCGAACCAGTCGGGTTCGTCCCAACGGTCGGGAATGGCGACGACTTCGGCCCCGTGCCACTCCTTGGCGCGCTCGACGTTCCCTTCATTGACGCTCAGCACCAGCTCGGCGCCGGCGGCCGTCGCGGCGGCCACTTCGTCGGCGTCGAACGAATCGATCGAGACCCGCAGGCCGGCCGACCGCAGGTCGCGCACCGCCGCCGTCACGCCCGACCACGGTTCGCCCGGCGTACACCCCAGATCGATCACGTCGGCCCCGTCGGCCTGGTGCCGCGCCGCCCGTTCCATGAGCGAGGCCGGCGTTAGACGGTCGGCGTGATTGATCTCGGCCAGGATTTGCAACTGATAGGCGCCGTAGTCGACGACGGCGTCGCGGCGCTGGCCGAAGTAGTCGGGCAGATCGACCAGGTCGGCCGGCCCCCGTTCGACCGGCAAGCCGCCCAGCGCGTCGCGCAGCGCGTCGAGGTTCCCCTTGCAAAGCCCCGGCAGCACCACCTTCGCCGTGTCCGGCGGCACGCGCAGCTTGCCGACCAACCACTCGGCGGTCATCAAGGCGGCGACCGAAATCTTCGCCGTCACGATCTCGAACGGAAAGCCGCCGCGCTCCGCCAACGGCCCGACGGTTTCGGTGAGCAGCGGGGCGGCCAAGCGCCCGGTGACGAAGACGATGCGGCCCGGGGGAGGGGATGGGGCGTCGTTTGTGGGTGAGGTCGGGGCGGTCTCCATGCGGAGATTATAAAAGAGACGAGCGGCCGCGGGCGTTTTCGCGGGCGGTTCCTTCGCAAGAACCGTACATTCTCCACGGAATCCACCCCGTCGGTGCATGCGAGGCATTCGGATGAACTTAAGAAATACCGTCCTGCTTGCGATCCTTTCGGCGACCGCCGCGACGCCCGCCGTCGCGCAGTCGCGGTGGCAGAAAATGCTCGGTCGACTGCCCGACGCCACCAACGCGGTGGCGGTGGTCGACGTCGCCGCCTTGAAAAACGCCCCCCGACCCGACGGCGCCGCCGGCAACTGGCTGCGCACCGCCGCCGCCGACGGCTTGGCCGACCTGCCGCGCGAAGCCGACCGTATGCTGATGGCCAGCTACCTGACGCTGCCCGACCTGACCGCGGTCTGGGAGATCGGCATGGTCGATCTGGTGACCGCCATCCCGCTGGCGAAGGTCGCCGAGCATGAAAACGGCAAGCTCGACACCGTCGGGGCCCGACAGGTGGTGTGGTCGCCGCGCGACGCCTACTTCGTGCAACTCACCGGCCGGCAGATGGCGATGGTGCATCCCGCCGACCGCCAGTTCCTCGGCCGCTGGCTGCAAACGCAGGCCGACGACGACGCGAAACTTTCCGACTACCTCGCCGAAGGCTTGGCGCTGGTCGAAAACGACGCCGCCCTGGTCGTGGCGATCGACCTGACGCACGCGATTTCGGTCGACGCGGCGCGCGACCGGCTGGCGAAACTGGGCGTCGTGCCGCTCGCCGAACTCGACCAAGTGGCGGCGGTGGCGGCCACCCTGCGCGGGTTGACGTTCGCCATCCGCATCGATGGGAAGCCGGTCGGCCGGCTGCGGCTCGACTTCGAGAACCCGACCGCCTGCCTGGAAAAATGCGGCCAGCCGATCACGTTGGAAGTGTTGCGACGAATCGGCGCCGGAATGCCCGACCTGGAGAACTGGCAGTCGTCGGTTTCCGGCAACAGCCTATCGCTGCGCGGCGACGTGACGGCCGACGGACTGCGTCAGGTGTTGTCGTTCATCACCACGCCCAGCGACGCCGGCAGGCTGGATAAGATCGCCGCCGAAATGCGGCAGCCCCCCGGCGACGCCGGCTCGCCCGACCCGACCAGCGTCGACTACCAGAAAACGCTCCGCGGCGCCGCCTCGAAGGAATACTTCACGTCGGTGCGCCACGTCATCGACGACCTGCGCAACGTCAAAAGTAAGACGATGGGTGAAAAAGCCCTCTGGAACGAACGGTACGCGCTGCGGATCGACCGCCTACCGATCTTAAACGTCGACGCCGACCTCTTAAACTTCGGCCAGGAAGTCAGCGGCCTCTTACGCGGGTCGGGCTTCGCCATCCGCGACTCCAATATGCAGTTCGGCGCGCAGCGGTCGCGCACCGTCGGCGTCACCGGGGCGTTCAGCCCGCTCGGCTTCTACGGCGCCGGAACCACCGCGTCGCAAGACGCCGCCGCCAACCTGGGGCTGCGGTCGCAGATGGCGCGGCAGGGCGTCGGCACGTACTTGCGCAACCTCAACGACATCGACAATCAGATGGTCGCGGTCCGTCGGGTGATGACGGAACGGTACGGCATTGCGTTCTGAAGACCGAATCTCTTAGAGGCGACGGGATCGAAGTTGTGACCATTCGGATCGGATTCATCGGCGGCGGACAGATGGCGCGGGCGCTGGCCGTAGGCTTCCTTCGCGCCGGCAAGACCACCGTCGACGGGATCACGGCCGGCGACGTTTCACCCGAAGCGCGGCGGCAGTTTGAAGACGCCGTCGGCGGTAAGACGCACGCCGACAACGCGGCCGTCTGCGCCGCCGCCGACCTCTTAGTCCTCGCGGTGAAGCCGCAATACATGACGGCCGCTCTGGCGGGGATCAAGCCGTTCGTCGAAGACCGGCATCTGGTGGCGTCGATCGCGGCGGGGGTGACGCTCGCTAAGATCGCGGACGTCTTAGGGGCGAACCGTCGGCTCGTCCGCGTCATGCCGAACACCCCCAGCCTAGTGGGGGCGGCGGCGTCGGGCGTGGCGGCGGGCGGCGCGGCGACGGCGGCCGACCTTGAATTCGTCGTCGACCTGTTTCGCGCCGTCGGCGTCGCCTACGCCGTCCCCGAACCGCTGCTCGACGCCGTCACCGGCCTGTCCGGCAGCGGGCCGGCCTACGTCTACCAAATCATCGAGGCCCTCGCCGACGGCGGGGTGAAGGTCGGCCTGCCGCGCGACGTGGCGGTCGGCCTGGCCGCCCAGACCGTCTTAGGCGCCGCCCGCATGGTCTTAGAGACCGGCCTGCATCCCGGCGTCTTGAAGGATCAAGTCGCCAGCCCCGGCGGCACGACGATCGCCGGCCTGGCCGTGCTGGAAAGCCGCGCCGTCCGCGGCGCCCTCATCGAAGCGGTCTCGGCCGCCACCGCCCGCGCTAAGGAACTCGGCTCCCCGGCCGGGGGCAAGGCGTCGTGAGTCGACCCGAACCGGAACGGGCCTTCCAGCCGCCTACCCCCTGGGCCGCCAACTTCCAGCGTCTCCTACAGTTTCACGGCGCCGACGGCGCCGATGGAACCCGTTTCGTCTCGCTAAACATGGCGATCGATTCGGCCGACGCCCGGCTGGGAAGTCTCTTGATCGACGTTCTTTTCGCGATGCGCGGCGAAATCGAACTTGAGCCTCTCGTCAACGAACTCGACTGGTTTTGCGAAACTTCCGAGTTCCGCCGTTCCTGGACCGACGGTTTGGCGCTGAGACAATGGCAGGCGCCCCTCGTCTTAGTCAAGCTCGACCAACTGCGGATGGCGCTCCGCGGCCTGGGTTGGATGTCGGTCCACGAAGACGTCTACGGCCGCGTTCTCGAAACCGCGTTTCAGACGGCGACGCCGGCGGGATGGGCGCATCCCACCGGCTCCCTTCTTAAGTATTTTCAACACGCCAGCGAAAAGGCCGTCCCGGTACTGAAACGAGCGGTGGAGGAAGCCGCCTACCGCCGTTGGCGGCCCGCCCTCGCCGTCCTGCCGCGAACGACGCGTGCGGAAGAAAAACCGTCGCGGCGGCTTCCCGCCGAAGAACCGCTCGACCACCCCGGTTTCGCGGACGACGAAACCCGAATACACGCCTTTCGCACCGAATGGACTTCCGATTCCGCGTTCGTCGGACTTCAGTCGTATCCCTCCAACGCGAAACCGAGAGCCGACGCCGCTTTCATGTTCCGCGTCGGCGGCCGAACGGTGGCGCAGGGAGTCTGGCAAACGGAAGTCTTCGTCGCCGGCCGCAAGCGCTCGCTGACGGCCGAATGGCAAAACCTCTGCCGGGTCGACGACGACGACGGTACGTACCTGGAACTGCGCTACGACGTCGGCCCCAACGTCGTCTTAGAGCGGCAGATCTTTCTCGCGCGGAAGACGCCCGTCTTACTGTTGGCCGACACATTGAAATCGACCCGTCGGACGACGTTGGCGCTCGAATGGTCGCTGCCCTTGGCGACCGCCGACGGCTTCGAAGGAATTCCGCCGACGCGCGCCCGTACGGTGTGCGACGGCCCGACCGAAGTGCGCCTGCTGCCCGTCGGCGCCCCCGCCAGCCCGCTGCAGCCGCTCGACGACGGCGATTTTTCAATGACCGCCGAGCCGCCCGGCCCGCCGGTCGACGACTGCGCCTCGGCCGGTCGGGTGGCGCTGCGCCGCGAACGGGTCGGGCGGACGGTGTTTCTGCCGATCGTACTTACCTGGGGCGACGAACGCCCGGTGACGCCGGCCTCGTGGCGCCGCCTGACCGTCACCAGCGATCGGCGGGCCGTCGGCCCCGACGAAGCGGTCGCCTTCCGTGCGACGGTGGAAGGCCGGCCGTTCACCTATTTCCGCCGCTTCATCGACAAGCCGCCCCACCCGGTGCGTTATGCGTATCTGGGGCATCAAACGCAGGACGAAGCGGTGATCGGCGAAATGGATTCGGCCGGCGATATGAAGACCTGGCTGCGCATCGAAGGGTAGCGGATGCTGGGCTAAGTTCGGTCTTGGCGGCGGCGGCTCTTAGTGGACTTATTTCGTCGGCGTGAAAGTTCATCGGACGGCGTCGACGATTGAAAGTACCACCGGAATGGATTCTTAGCCCTGAAAGGGCGGCCCTCCGCCAGCCCAGGGCGTAAGACGAATCCTGGCGGAGAAGCCCTGTAAGGGCGCGACGATCGAGCGTCGCGGACCTCGGTGGTCGTCAGGTCGACGACGACTCCGGCCGTCGTCGCGCCCTTACAGGGCTTCGCCGTCCGGTGGGGTTCGTGTTTCCCAGGGCGACGCCCTGGGCTGTAAGACGGCCGCCCTTTCAGGGCTAAGACGAATCGCCCGGACAGCGTCGGCGATAGATGAAAAGTTCCGGCGAACGTCCATGCCGACGTAATTACCGGGGACTTTCGTCCCCGGTTCGGTGGGATTCGCCGTCTTAGTTGCCGACTGCGTCGAGGCGGCGGCGGGCGTCGGCGAGGATGTGCATCATGATCCGGCCGACGTCGTCGCGCCGCTCGGCGTATTTCGCCGCTTCTTCGGGCTTGCCGTCGAATTCCTTGGGGTCGTTGAACGGCATGGGGATGCGGACCGTCGCGCCTTTCACGGTCGGGCAGCCGGCGTCGGCCTGCGTGCAAACGAGCACGGCCGCGAACTCCTTCGCCGGGTTCGCCGGGTCGGAATAGTGCTTCGAGAACTCGACGGTTTCCGGCGTGCCGGCCCATTCGGAAAAGCCGGTGTTCTTTTTGCCCCAGGCGACGTTGTACTTCGGGTTCGGCGCGCCGGCCGACCCCGGCTCGGCCTCTTCGCCGGTTGATTCGATCTCGACGCCGATTTCGCGCAGGGCGCGGATGGTCCGTGGGTTGAACGCGGACGGATCGGTGCCGCCGGAGTGGAAGCGAACGCCCGGCAGGCCGTGGTAGGCGGCGGCCGCGTTGCCCATCGTCGCGCCGAGCATGCTGCGCCGCGAGTTGCCGGTGCAGACG
>JBOFFD010000195.1:0-3861 GCA_051648425.1 Planctomycetia bacterium | reverse complement strand
GGCGCCCCCGCCGAGGTCGGCCGGCTGCGGCGACTGGCCGATGCGGTCGACCTGCTGCTCGGCGACCTGCGCCGGCCGGCCGCCGCCGCCAAGCCGACCGACGAGGTTTCCGAAGGCGACGGACCGATCCGCGCCGCCGTCGTGGTCGTTCGGCCGCTGCCCGACTGGGTCGATGCGATCCATCGGCTGCTCGGCCGGGTCTATCACGCCGCCGGCGACGCACCGGAAAACCCCGTCGATGCGGCGTCGAACGAGGCGTGCCAGGCGTTATACGGAGCACTGGACGGTTGGCGGCGGTTGGAACCGCGGCTGGCCCCGAAGGTGCGAGCGCTCGACGCACTGCGGCTGCTACTGGCCGAGACCGAAGCGGCGCCGCTGCCGCCGGCGGCCGCCGCGGGCGGCGTGGAGGCCGTCGGCTGGAACGACCTGCTGTGGGACGACGCCCCCGGCTTGGCGATCGTCGGCATGACCGACGGCGCCGCGCCCCGGCTCATGGACCCGGAGCCGTTCCTGGGGCAGCGCGTTCGACAGAAGCTGGGTCTCGAAACGAACGAGCGCCGGCACGCCGACGCCGTTTACGTGATGCGGGCGGTGCTGGCGTCGCGGCCGGACGTGCGATTGATCGCCGGTCGGCGGTCGGCCCAACACGATCCCCGGCTGCCGAGCCGACTGCTTTTGGCGTGCGACGCCGAGGAACTGGCGCGGCGCATCCAGAACTTCTTTGGGTCGGAGGGCGGCGCCCCGGAGCCGGCCCGCCCGCTCCGCGCCGGTCAGTCGACCTCGGCCTTCGTCGTACCCCGTCCGGACTTCGCTCTCGACGGCCCCTACGAGCCGTTGCGCCGGCTGAACGTGACCGCGTTCCGCGACTACCTGGCCTGTCCGTACAGGTTCTATCTAAAACACGTCCGCAAGTTGCGAAAGGTGCCGAAGCCGGCCGAGGAAATGGACGGCGGCGCCTTCGGCGACTTGGCGCACCTGGTGCTGGAAGACTTCGGTCGAGAAGCGGCGGTGAAGGATGAAACCAACGCCGACCACATCCGCGACTACCTGCGGACGAAGCTGGGCGAGCGCGTCCGTTTAAGGCTGGGCGGCCGACCATTGCCCGCCGCCTCGTTGCAGGTTCGGCATCTCGAACTGCGGTTCGACGCCTTCGCCCAGTGGCAGGCGGCGTGGGCGGCCCAAGGGTGGCGCATCGAACACGTCGAACTGAAATTCGACGAAGAGAACGCCCCGTTCCCGGCGCGCGAACTTAGCGACGGCGGCGATCCGCTCTTATACCTGCAAGGCCGGATCGACCGCATCGACTGCCACCCGGAACGCGACGCCTGGACGATCTTCGACTATAAGACCTACGACGACCACAAGCGCGTTCCGACGAAGACCCACCGCGACGGCGAAGAATGGATCGACCTGCAACTGCCGTTGTACAGGCACCTGGTGGCGACGAAGGGAATTGTTCAGTCGCTGCAACTGGGTTACATTCTGCTGCCGCGCGACGTTTCGGAAGTGAAGGAATCGCTGGCCGATTGGGGGCCGGGCGAGCTTAGGGCCGCCGACGACGCCGCTAAAGACGTGGTCCGCAGAATTCAGAACGGCGAGTTCTGGCCGATGAAACAGCCGGCGCCGGCGTACAGTGAAGACTACGCCTACCTCTGTCACGACTCCGTTCCGGTCATGGGACGTGGGGAGGCGTCGTGAGCGACGCTTCGTCGGACGGAACCCCTTTCATTCGGTTCCCGCATCGGATCATCCGCGCGTCGGCCGGTTCCGGCAAGACGTTTCAACTCACCAACCGCTACCTCGGCCTGTTGTGCGCCGACGTCGATCCGGGGTCGATCTTAGCCGTCACCTTCACGCGGAAGGCGGCGGGCGAAATCCTCGACCGCGTCCTGCTGCGGCTGGCCGACGCGGCGCTGGACCCCGTCGCCGCCCGTCACTTGGCGGCGGAGGTCGGCCGGCCCGGTTTCTCCGTCGCCGCCGCCCGCGTCTTACTCAAGAGTCTGACCGCCTCGCTGCACAACCTGCAGATTCAGACGCTCGACAGCTTTTTTATTCGGCAGGCGTCGCGCTTCGCGCCGGAACTGAACTTGCCGCCGGACTGGTCCATCGGCGAGGAACTGGTCGACCGCGAGATGCGCGCCGAAGCCGTCCGCGAAGTGCTGCGCGACGACCGCGGCGAGACTTCGCGCGAAGCCGTGGGCGATTTGTTCCGTCTTCTGACCCGCGGCGAGGCGTCGCGGTCGGTCACGGCGCAACTGCGCGAAAACGTCGCCGCGCTGCACGACCTGTACAGCGAAACCGACCCGGACGTCTGGCTGCTGTTGACGGCGCCCGGCCGATTGGACCCGATCCACCTCGCCGCCGCCGTCGCCGCGTTGGACGACTTGACGCTGCCGAAGACCAAAGAGGGCAAGCCCGACGAAACGTGGCGGAAAGCGATCGAGAAGCACCGCGACGCGGCCTTGGCCGACCGATGGGAGGATTTCCTGGCCGGCGGCGTCGCCGCCGCGCTGCTGGAAAAGAAAGAGAAGTTCGGCCGGCATCCGATCGACGCTACTTTTGAAGACGCGCTTTCGCTGCTCGTCGATCACGCGCGGGGCGTCCTGGTTGGTCGGCTCGTCGATAAGAACGCCGCCACGCAGGAACTGCTGCTGCGCTTCGACGACGCCTACGACCGTCTGAAACGAGCCGATCGGTCTTACCGTTTCTCCGACGTCCTGCGCCTGTTGGTGCGGCTGCGTTTCTCGGAACACGGCGATTTGATGTATGAACGGCTCGACCAAGAACTGAATCACCTGCTTTTGGATGAATTTCAAGACACTTCCCCAATGCAGTGGATGGTGTTGGAGCGGCTGGCGGAGGAATTGACGGCGACCTTCGACGAGAAATCGTTCTTCTGCGTCGGCGACGTGAAACAAGCCATCTACGGTTGGCGCGGCGGCGAAGCCGAAATCTTCGACCACGTCTCCGACACGCTGCCCAATCTGCAATGCCTGCCGCTCGACGTCAGTTTCCGCTCGGCGCCGAAGGTGATCGAAGCGGTCAACACGATTTTCACCGATCTTAAAAACAACCCCGCGCTGAAGGAGCGGGAAGAGGAAGCCGCGCTGTGGGCGGCCGGCTTCAACGCGCATTCCACCGCTCGCAATGAGTTCCGCGGCTTCGTCCGGTTGCGCGCCGCGCCGGCGGTCGATGCGGAGGACGACGCCGAAGGTGTGAAGCAGAACGCCGTCACACTGATGTATGCGGCGCGGTGCATCGCCGATTTGTGGCGGCAGGCCCCCGGTCTTAGCATCGGCGTCTTAGTCCGAAGAAATGAAGCCGTCGGTCGGTTGATGGCGGAACTGCGGCGGCTGCGGGTGCCGGCCAGCGAGGAAGGCGGCAACCCGCTCGTCGACGCCCCCGCCGTGTTGGCGGTGCTGTCGCTGCTGACGCTGGCCGACCACCCCAGCGACTCGGCGGCGGCGGCGCACGTCGCCCGGTCGCCGCTGGGCGCGGTCGTCGGCCTAACGCCGAATCCCGAACCGACCGCTTTCCGCGACGCCGTAGAAGCGGCGGCGGCGGCCGTCCGGCGGTCGCTCGTCGTCGCGGGCTACGGGCCGACGCTGGCCGGTTGGGCGGAACGGTTGGCGCCGCACTGCGACGAGCGCGATCTGCGTCGACTGGTGCAGCTCGTCGAACTTGGCTTCCGCTTCGAGCCGACCGCCGGCCTACGGCCGAGTTTGTTCGTCGACTACGTCGAATCGACCAAGGTGCAGGATCCCAACCCGGCGTCGGTGCGCGTCATGACCATCCACCTGTCGAAAGGGTTGCAGTTCGACGCCGTCGTCTTACCGGAACTCGACGCGCCGATCCAAGGTC
>JBOFFD010000194.1:0-3628 GCA_051648425.1 Planctomycetia bacterium | reverse complement strand
AAGCTCGGCGGCCTCCGGGGAATTCGGTTCCGATCGCGCCATGATGCGAAGACTCCCAAATGAAGTCCCCTTCAACGGCGCAAAAACCATGCCGAACCGACGCGGCCCACCGAAATTGTAAAGTAAGCACCATTGGGCGGGACGCCTGCACGAATCATCGAGCCATCGGTGCCACGAGGGTTCGTGCAGGCGAAACGCCCGCACCACAAGGCTTCACCACAAGGAAGCCGCCGGTAGGGGAGTATGGAATAGATGCGGACGATCGGGTTGGACGTCGGCGGGGCGTCGCTGAAGGCGGCGGGCGCCGACGGCGTTGCGGCGCAGGTGCGTTTCCCGCTGTGGCAACGGCCGACGGAACTCGCCGCCGCGCTGCACAAGTTGGCGGCGCACCTTCCCTGCGACCGCGTCGCATTGACCATGACCGGCGAACTGTGCGACTGCTTCGCCACCAAAGCCGACGGCGTGCGGGCGATCGTGGCGGCGGTGCGCGAAACCTTCCCCGAAAAGCCGGTGTGGGTCTGGACGACCGCCGGCGACTTCATCTCGCCCGCCGCCGCCTGCGAATCGCCCTGGGGGGTGGCGGCCAGCAACTGGCTGGCGACCGCGGAACTGGTCGCCCGGCGATCCCCACCGGAACCAACGCTGTTCATCGATATCGGCTCGACGACCACCGACCTTATCCCGATCGTCGGCGGTCGCCCGGTCCCGCGCGGCCGCACCGACCCCGACCGTTTGGCCAGCGGCGAACTCGTCTACCTGGGGGTCGAACGGACGCCGTTGTTCGGCTTGTTGCCGTCGGCGACGGTGGCCGGTCGGCGTCACGGCACCGCGGCCGAGCTTTTCACGACGCTGCTCGACGTCTTCCTGTGGACGAACGACCTGCCGGAAGACGCCGAGCGGACCGACACCGCCGACGGCAAGCCGGCCGACCGACCGCACGCGCTGGACCGACTGGCCCGACTTGTCTGCTCCGACCGCACGCGGTTCACGCCCGCCGACGCCGACGCCGTCGCCGACCAGGCGGTCGCCGCGGCGATGGATCGGATCGACGACGGGGCGGCGCGGATCGTCGCCGATTTGTTTCCGCACGGCGTGGCGCGGGTGGTGATCGGCGGCCAAGGCGAGTTCCTGGGCCGTCGCCTCGTCGAACGGAACCCGACGCTGAATCGCGCCGAGGTCGCGCTGCTGTCGGAAACGCTGGGCGCCGCCGCATCGCGCGCGGCGCCGGCGTACGCCGTCGCGGTGCTTCTCGACGAATCGCCGCCGAGCGAGTAACTGCTCGCCGGGCCGTCGCCCGCCCCGTACAACGTCCCGCGAACGCCGGGCCGCCGATCGGGCGACGCCGGCGTTCGACAAGCGGAAGACGACGACGCGACATTGGAGAGCAAACCGCCATGGCCGGCGATTCCCACACGAAACTGCTGCAAGCTCTAGAGAACCGCTCGGCCCGCATCGGCGTCATCGGCCTGGGGTATGTCGGCCTACCGCTCGTCCGCATCTTCCTGCGCGCCGGCTTCCCGGTCGTCGGCTTCGACTGCGACGCCAAAAAGGTCGTCGCCCTCAAGGCCGGCAAGAGCTACATCAAGCACATCCCCGACGACGAAATCGCCGCCATGAACGCCGGCGGCAAGTTTGAAGCCACCGCCGACATGACCGCCCTCGCCGCGGTCGACGCCGTCGTCATCTGCGTCCCCACGCCGCTCACCGAACACCACGAACCCGACATGTCCTACGTCGTCGGCACCGCCAAGCAGATTCGCGACGCCCTCCGTCCCGGTCAACTGGTCGTGCTGGAAAGCACCACCTACCCCGGCACCACCCGCGAAGTGTTGCAGCCGATCCTTGAAGAAACCGGCCTGAAGGCGGGCGTCGACTTCTTCCTGGCCTACAGCCCCGAACGCGAAGACCCCGGCAACCCAACGCACAGCGCCGCCTTCATTCCCAAGGTCGTGGGCGGCCTGGAAAAGCACAGCCACGTTCTCGCCGCCGCCCTGTACGCCCCGGTCGTGCCGAAGGTGGTTTCGGTCTCCAGCCCGGAAATCGCCGAAGCGTGTAAGATCCTGGAAAACACCTACCGCTGCGTCAACATCGCCCTCGTCAACGAACTCAAAATCCTGTTCGAGCGCATGGGGATCGACGTTTGGGAAGTCATCGCGGCGGCCAGCACCAAGCCGTTCGGCTTCCAGGCGTTCTACCCCGGCCCCGGCCTGGGCGGCCACTGCATCCCGATCGACCCGTTCTACCTGTCGTGGGTCGCCCGCCGCTTCGGCATGCACACCCGCTTCATCGAACTAGCCGGCGAAATCAACACCGCGATGCCGGAATACGTCATCCACCGCTTGACGCTGGCCCTTAACGACAAGGGCCGGGCGGTGCGCGGCAGCAAGATCGCCATCTTAGGGATGGCGTATAAGAAAGACGTCGACGACCCGCGCGAGTCGCCCAGCTTCGAGCTGCTGGAACTTTTGCAGCACCTGGGCGCCGTGGTGACGTACAACGACCCGCACATCCCGCGTCTGAAGGCGATGCGCAAGTATCAGTTCGATCTCGCCAGCCAGGATTTGACTCCCGAATACCTGGCGGCGCAGGACTGCGTTCTGATCTCGACCGACCACTCGGCGTACGACTGGAACTTCGTCGTCGAACATTCGTCGCTGGTCGTCGACACCCGCAACGCCTGCAAAAACGTGACCGCCGGCCGCGATAAGATTTGCATGGCGTAAGACGAATCCGCGCGGCGTTCGGAGCGAGACCTCAATCGTAGGGCGGACCTCCCGGTCCGCCCGAACTGTAAGTACGAACGAATCACTTCCCGATCGACCGAGGGGACGATGGCGAAATACGACCGCGCGGCGCTGATCGATTTGTTGAAGCGCGAAGCGGTGATGTTCGGCGACTTCACCCTCGCCAGCGGCCGAAAGTCGAACACCTACATCGACTGCCGGCGGGTGACGCTGTCGGCGGCCGGCGCCGCGCTCGTCGGCGCGGGCCTCTTGGAACTGCTGGCCGACCTCGAATACGACGCCGTCGGCGGCCTGACCCTCGGAGCCGACCCGATCCTGTCGGCGATGCTGACCATCGCCGGCACGGAAGGCCGACCGCTGCGCGGCTTCATCGCCCGCAAACAGGCGAAGGACCACGGCGCCGGCAAACTGGTGGAAGGGCCTATCCGGGCGGGCGACCGCGTGGTGGTGGTCGACGACGTGGCCACCAGCGGCGGCAGTTGCTTCCTGGCGATCGAAGCGGCCGAGGCCGTCGGCGCCAAGGTGGCGGCGGTGGCCGTCGTCTTGGACCGCCTGTCCGGCGCCGCCGACGCCTTCGCCGCCCGCGGCTACCCGTTCCGCGCGCTCTGCACCACCATCGACCTCGGCCTGTAAGAAGTCCTCGTTGGCCGCCGCTTCAGTGGCGGGCTCTGACGGACCATCGGTCCGCCTGGCGCCTTCGGCGGCGCCAAGGTCGAAATGACAGTCAGTAACGGAAGACTAAGTTTAAGTTCGGTCTCAACAAAGCGAGTCGTCATGCCCGAAGCCGCTCCGCCACCGATCGACGCCGGCGCGGGGCGCCGCTGGCGCGATCGACTGCCGTTCTTACTTCTATTGGGCGTCGCCTTCCTCTTAGGCTGCTTCCC
>JBOFFD010000193.1:0-2115 GCA_051648425.1 Planctomycetia bacterium | reverse complement strand
GCAACTGCTCTTGGCCGACGAACCGACCGGCAACCTCGACCCCGACACCGGCCGCAGCATCGTCGAACTCTTGGCGAAACTGTCGCGCGACATCGGCCTCACCGTCTTACTCGTCACGCACGCCCGCGAATTGACCGCGTTCGGCGACCGCACCCTCGAACTCGTCGAAGGTCGGCTGCGCGACTGCGGCACCCCCCCCGCCGCAGCCGTCGACCCGATGCCGCGCAAGGTTCTCTTACACGCCGGTTGAAGCCGGCCTTCCATCATCAAGGATGAACCGACATGGGATTCGACGTCGCCGCCGGTCTGATTCTTCTCTACGCCGCCTTCCAGGGCTACCGCCGCGGTTTCGCCCAGCAGACGCTGCAACTCGTCGGCCTCGTCGTCGGCGTGATGTACGGCGAAGCGCTCGGCGGCCAATTGGCGCCGCTGGCCGATCCGCATCTGACGGTCGTCCCCGAACCGCTGCGGCCCACGCTGCTATTCGTCGCCGCCGTCTTCGTCATTTGGCTGGCGATCACCATGCCCGGTTCGATCTATCTCATGTGGTATCGAAAGAAAGTGTTCGGCGAAAACACGCCGAGCCTGGGCGACCGCCTCTTCGGCGCCGGGCTGGGGGTGGCGAAGGGCGCCCTCGCCGCGGCCGTTCTCTTACACCTCATGCAGCAAGTGCCGCCGGAAACGATGGCCAAAGCGGGCGCGGTGAAAGACCACTACGAACAATCGACGGCCGTTAAGATCGCCGCCAAGCAAAAGATCGTCGACCAACTGCTGGCGACCAACGAAGCGACGCGTCTGAACAAACACCTGTGGACCGTGGTCGAATACTATCGATCAACGGAACAGGCCCGGCGTAAGGCCGACGGGGCCGCCGTCAGCGACCTGCCCGCCATCGAAAACGCCTCCCTCAAGGAATCCGACGACGAAAAGTAAGAACCGTCGGCCGCGCCTCTCGTAGCGGACGGAACGATGGGGCGCTGACGGTTTGACGGACTGGGGTGCTACCAAATCGAGCGGAAGCACCCGTCGCTCGGCTACCTGACCCCGCACCAGTTCAAAACCCACGTCTCTGCCAAGAAATAAGCAGACGGCCTGTCCGTCAAATCGTCAGCACCTCACAGTTGCTCGCAGGCGGGGCGGGCGGGCAGGTCGTCGCCGGCCGTCACCCAGAACGGGTGGCCGGTCGTCGTTCGCACGGTTTCGCCGGTCTCGGCCACAAGCGTGTACAGCTCGCCGCGGTAGTCGCGGTCGTGCCGGGCGGCGACCTCCGCCAGCGTCCACCGGCCTGCCGCGAAGTCGTAGCCCCAGACCTTGTCGCCGGCGACGATTTCGCCGATCGGCGCCAGGCCCCGCTCGGTATGCACCGGCGTGTCGGCCGGGAAGCGGAACGGGCTCGTCGGTCCTCTCTAAAGAATGACCTTTTCTGGCCCGAATCCCGGGATCCACTTGAGTCACTTCGGTCATGTTCACTGCCCGGCGGTCTCAACGACTCCAAGCACTTCCTCTAAAAGAACAACCAAGCTAACAAACTCAAGTTCATCAAGACTGTCGTGAGTCCATCTCAGGAAGAGTTGCAATTCACGAGGGCAATGATTGAGTGCAACTACGCCGTTGATGCGGGATGACGATACTACGACGAGAGTCTCGCCGCAGTATATGCACTTTGTTGGGTGGTGATCTGCACTTGGGGCATATTACGTCGGCATGGATGTAAGTCGTATCGCGACGGCCCGCACGCCGTGCCCTTTGGCAGCCGCAGCTGACTTACATCCATGCCGACGTAATAGCCCTCCAACACCTCATGGCAACAAGGGCACGTTACGCGATTGCCGGTGTTCGACGAAATCCAAGTCATCCTAGTAACCTCCGAATACGTCGGGGAACTTGTTGCGATACCAGTCCTGCATTCGAGATGACAAGCTGCTCCAATCGACAACCCTGCAAGGAATAGTCTTGTCTCCAAGCTGCCGCATCGCTTCTATTACGCCGGCACGGATGTAAGTCGGTAAGTTTTCGATCGCGACCGGTTTCCTATAATACTTCGCGGCGAGCGGGGTTCAACACCGGGAGGTGCATCGTGCAAGACGAGTATCAAGATCCGCGCGGCTATTCCGA
>JBOFFD010000192.1:0-4201 GCA_051648425.1 Planctomycetia bacterium | reverse complement strand
GACGCGCTGGGTGCGCGACCACGGACCGGCGGTTCACGGCTACCTCCGCGGGGTGCTGCGAGACCGCGACGCCGCCGACGACGTTTTGCAGGAAGTATTCTGCCGCGTTTGGGAATCGCGCGAACGGTACGCCGACCTGAGCGCCGAACGGGGCTTCCTGTTGACGACCGCCGACCGGTTGGCCCGCGACCACCGCCGCCGTCGCGCCGCGGGCGGCGGACCGGCCGTCTCGTTGGACGCCGATGAACCGGCCGCCGTCGACGAGACGCCGCTCGACCGATTGCTTCGGTTGGAAGCCCGCGACCAACTGAACCGGGCGCTGGACGGCCTCTCCGACGGCCAGCGCCGCACCCTGCTTTTGCGCTACTTCGGCGAGCTTGGTTTCGCGGAAATCGCCCACACCTTGGAGTGTCCGCTGGGGACGGTTTTGAGTCACGCCCGGCGCGGTCTGGAATCGCTGCGGCGACTGTTCGTGGAGGAGGTGTCGTGAGCGACTTACCAGCGACGCCCGACGCGACCGCCGACGGCCGTACCATTCCGCCGAACGCAGCGCCAACCGAAGCGCCGACCGACGAACCGTCCGTCAAGCCGATGGGGGAAACGATGGCCGCCGATTGCGACGCGACCAAGCACGGCGTTCCCTCGGTCCCGAAACCGCGAGGACAGGCGGTCGCCAAAAACGACGCTCGCCTGAAGACCGTCGTCAGCGAAAGCGCGGCGCTGGCGTCGCTGTACGCCGCGACGGCGCCGGTCGCGCCGGACGAACCGGCGCCATCCGCCGATCGTCCGCCCGCCGGCGAATGGGAGGCGATCCGCGAGAGCTGGCGCGGCTTCCAACGGATGCTCGACCAATGCCCTTCGGCGGTCGACGTGCCAGCGGTGGTCGACGCCGTCGAACGGCGCGTCTTGGAGCGACGCAGGAATCACCGGTCGGCGGCGGCGCGACGATCCGTCCGCTATTGGCCAGTCTTGCCCGCCGTCGCGGCGGCGGCCGTCGGCTTCGCCCTGTTGGTCGACCGCGAGACGGCGCCCGTTCCCGAACCGGCCGTTCCGAAGGTGGCGGATGTCGCCCCGCCCGTCTCACCGACCGACCCGGAACCGGCCGCCGATGGTCCGGCGCTAGCCTGGCGCGAGGCGATCGACGACGAGTTCGACGCCGTCGGGCGTCGCCTCGAGGCGTTGACGGACGACGTCTACGGCGACCTGTTGTAATCGACGGGCCAGTCCCTTGACGGCCCATTCCCTCGGCGGGAAAACCTCCCGCCCCACCAATCACCGTTTCCCTTCGAGTTTCGTTTCCACTTTCAGGAAGGATCGCGCATGAAGCTTTGGGCATGGTCGTTGGCCGCGCTGACGGTCACCGCATTAACGGGATCGGCGATGCTGTACGCCGACGACGAAAAGGAAGATCGGCCGCCGCGCCCCGCCGGCGAAGCGAAGAAGGACGGCGACGCGCCGCGCCCGCCGCGCGGCCCCCGTGAAGGCAAGGAAAAGGGCCGCCCGGAAGGTCGGCCCGATTCCCGACATGAAGAACGCCCCATCGGCCGGCCGGATGGGCGCGTTCTCGAAGAACGCAGATTTGGCCGCCCCGGCGACATGCCGCCCCCGCCGCCGCCCCCGCCCCCGCCGCCGCCTCCCGGCGCACCGGGCCGCCACGGTCCCGGCGGCCCCCCGTTCGGCGGTCCCTTCGGCGGTCCTCCCGGCGGTAGCCCCGGAGGCGGTCCCGGCTTCGGCCCCGGGCCGATGGGTGGCCCTGGCGCGATTTTCGGCAGGGTGCATGGTCGTCCTCTCGTCGAAGAACGCCCGCTTCCCGACGACCCGGATCTGCGGGCGTTGATGGAGCAGGAAAGCAAGTTTGAACGCGACGTCGCCGCCGCCGCCGAACGCTACCGCCGCGCCGCCAAGGAAGAGAAAAAAAAGGAGGAAGCCAAGGAATGGCTGAGCAAGCTCGTCGGCGAGCATTTCCAGGTTCGACAGAAACGCCGCAAGCTGGAGGTCGAACGGCTGTCGACGCGCGTCGACGAGTTGCGGGCCGCCATCAAGACGCGCGACGAAAAGCAGAAGGAAATCATTGAGCGGCGCATCGACGAACTGATCGGCGAAGACGCCGTCGGCTTCTAACCGCCCGCGTCAGGCCGTAGGCCGTCTGTTGCAAGTTCGGTGGCGAGGGTGTGCGTCGGTTCGTAGACCAACGGGCGACGAACCGACACACCACGCGACGGGCGCCGATCGATCGGCGGGCCGCCGTCCGCTTCCGCGAGGCGCAGCATGGACCCCGAAAACTTCGATCAGGTGGCGGCCGTCCTCGCCGCCCGCGGACCGGCCGCCGCCGCCGCCGAGCTTGTCGAGTCGTTCCGCGAGCGTCGCCAGTTCCACCGCGTCTTCGACGCCCTCCTGCTGCAATCCCGCTGCGATCTCGGCCTGCCGCTCGTCCATCCGCGGTCCACCGATTTGGCCCCGGCCCTCCGCGAAGTCTACGAGTCGCGCGTCATGGACGCCTGCCGCACCGTCGGCGCCCTCTTCCTGGCCGACGGCGACCTGCCGTCCGCCTTCCAGTACTATCACATGATCGGCGAAGTCGAGCCGATTCACGACGCGCTCGACAAGTTCAAACCGATGGACGGCGAAGCGGTCGAACCGCTCGTCGACATCGCACTGTCGCAAGGCGTCCACCCCGCCCGCGGCTTGGGTTGGGTGCTGGAAAAGTACGGCCTCTGCCAAGCCATCACCGCCTGCGAGCAGGCTCTCAACCAGAATCTTAAACCAGCCGTGCGCGACGCCTGCGTGAAACTGTTGGTGAAGTCGCTGCACGAAGAGTTGTCGTCGCGTTTGTCGGCCGAGATCGCCGCGAAGGAAGGAACCGCGCCGCCGGCGGCGCTGAATCTGCCGCCGCTTTGGAAGACGCGCGAGTGGCTGTTCGCCGAAGACAACTACCACGTCGATACGTCGCATCTGAACTCCATCGTCCGGTTCGCCCGTCTGCTGCCGAAATGCGACGAACTTTTTCTGGCGATTCAACTGTGTGAATACGGCCTGCGTCTTTCCGAACGCTACCGCTACCCGGAATCGCCGCCGTTCGAGAATCTGTACGCCGACAGCGCGATCTACTTCCGCGGCGTGGTCGGCCTGGAAGTCGAAAAGGCGCTGGAGCATTTCAAACGGAAGGCGGACGAAGCCGGCGAAGACGAAACCGCAGCTTACGCCAAAGACATGTACGCGCAGCTTTTGGCCCGCGCCGGGCGCGTCGACCAAGCGGTGCAATACGTCGGCAAGACACTGAACCTGCCGCCGAATTCCGGCGTCCCCTGCGCCCAGGTCGACGACCTATGTCAGACGCACGGCCGGTTCACCGACATGGCGAAATTCGCCCGCCAGCGCGGCGACCTGGCAACCTACGCCGCCGCCCTGATGGAGCAAAACCGCCTGGACCGTCTGAAAGCGGCGAAGACGACCGTTTAAGAAGAGGAAACGATCCGCACCGTTTTCACACCAAGACGCCGACGCACAATGCGACGCCCACTGCCGTCACCAGCGCTGAACTGACGAGTTGCACTCGCCGGGCGATCGTCGACGTTCCTTCCTTGTTCGGCAGTGCGAAGCCCTGCACCTTCACCACCAGAATTCCCAGCAGCACGAGCACGGCCGCCAAGCCGGCGCTGAACGCCAGCAGAATGTACACCGCTTGCGTCACCAGCCCCGCGCCGACTGCCGCGAGCAGCAGTAAGACGGCGTCGTCACACGGTAAGAGTCCTGCCGAGAAACCCAGCGCCGCCACCGCCGCGAACGACGGCGCGCCGTGGGTGTGACCGTGCGGCTGGGAATGGTCGCGGCCGTCTTGCCATTGAACCTCGCCGTTCGGCAGATGAACGTGCCCGCCTTCCCCGTGGACGTGCAGCAAGTCTTCCTTCCCGGTCCACCGGCGGTAGAAGAGGGTCGCCCCCAACGCGGCTACCATCACGCCGCTGGCGAGCGTCAGCCAAAAGGCCAACGTCTCTTGGCTCAGCCAGCCGGCGGCGGCGAACGGCCGCAGCATCAGCGCGGCGAACAAGACGGTGCCGGTGTGGGTCGCCGCCGTCACCGCCCCCAACAACAGTGCGTGGCCGACGGTCCCCCGCTCGCCCACGAGGTACGCGGCCACCATCGTCTTGCCGTGGCCCGGCTTGATCGCGTGAACCATGCCGAAGACGAACGCCGCCGCCAG
>JBOFFD010000191.1:0-1926 GCA_051648425.1 Planctomycetia bacterium | reverse complement strand
GCGCCGACCGCTGCCGGCTGCGGACGCTGCTGCAGCAGGCGTCGGCCGTCTTTCTGCGCGACGAAGAGGAAACGGTGGGGATGGGGGCGGCCGCGCTGGCCTGCGGCGCGGGCGCGCTGGCGCCGCCGGATTCGCCGGGAGCCTCGCTGGCCGGCGCGGCCGGCCGACGATGGGGCTTGGTCGTCGACGACGCCGCGCCCCACGCCGTGGCCGCGGCCGTGCAAGCCTGGGAGGCGGCGATCGCCGACGTGCTAGGGCGCACTGCGTCGCCGTTGGTCGCAGGCTTGGGGCCGGCCGAATTCCGCCGACGTTTCGCCTGCTGGGCGGCCGGCGCTTCCCCCGCCGCGACCCAGCGCTTCGCGGCATAATTCGTTCAGTCGACCGCGCCGCCCGTCTTTCGCCGACACGGTCGATTATCTATCATCACTGCAATTCAAGTCGCCGACTTCGCGGTCGGCCGTCGGTGAAAGCACCCTCCGCCGGTCCCGGCGTTCTGAAGGAATTTCGACAAAGTTACGGAAGCGACGATGAAAGAAGGAACGATCCTTCGTCACGCGCTCTTGCTGCGCGACCCGACGAAACAAGCCGATTTTCTTAGAGACGCGTGCGGCCCCGATACCGGCCTTCGCCGTCGGGTCGAGGACTTGATCGCCGACTTCAACGCCGCGAACGGATCGAACCCGGACGCCTTCCCGGAGAACGGCGTCGCCACCGACGCGATGAAAACCCCGGCCCCCATGACCTGGGTCCACGGTCTGCCTCCCGTCACGCCGCCGCCGGCCCGACCGATCGATTCCCGGCCGATCGACCGAACGAACGTCCAAGGTCCGCCGTCGTCGGATCCGACGCCGCTGCTCACGCGCGGCTTGGACCACCGCGGCTTGAAACGGCTTGGCCGTCACCGACTCTTGAAGGTGCTCGGCAAAGGCGGCTTCGGCATCGTCTACCGCGCGTTCGACGAAGAACTGCACCGGTTCGTCGCGCTCAAGGTGCTGCTGCCGGAGGCTCCCATCGACGGCCCCGCCCGTCGGCGGTTCGTGCGGGAGGCGCGCGCCACCGGCAAACTCCGGCACGACAACATCGTGCAGGTGTACGGCTTCTCTTCGGAACCGCTTCCTTACCTCGTCATGGAATTCGTCCCCGGGCCGAACTTGCAAAGCCACCTGGCGCGCACCGGTCCGATGAAAGCGGCCGACGTCGCGCGAGTCGGCGCGCAGATAGCTCGCGGGCTTTCGGCCGCTCACGCCGTCGGCATCATTCACCGCGACATCAAACCGGCCAACATCTTAGTCGACTCGGTCGACGAACTGACCGTTAAGATTTCCGACTTCGGCCTCGCCCGCGCCGCCGACGACGACGGCTCGCTAACACAAAGCGGCATGGTCGCCGGCACGCCGTTGTACATGGCCCCCGAGCAGGCCAACGGCGTGCCTCTGGACCACCGCGCCGATCTGTTCAGCCTCGGCAGCGTCTTATACACGCTGTGCGTCGGCAAGTCGCCGTTCCAAGCCGACAACACCTTGGCGGTGCTGCGGCGGATCGTCGACGACCCGCCGCCCCCGTTGCGGGAAGCGGCGCCGGACGTCCCGGACTGGCTGCGCCGGGTCGTCGAAAAACTACACGCGAAGAACCCCGACGATCGGTATCAGACCGCCGCCGAGGTCGCCGAGGCGTTGACGGCCGGCGCCCGCGGTTCGGCCGCAACCCGTTCGGCCGCAACCCGTTCGGCCAAGCGAGCGGTCGGCCGCCGTCAGGTCGTCGCCGCCGTCCTCGGCGCGGTGGCTTCGCTCGTCGCGCTGGCCGCCTCCGTGTCGTTTCTGGTTTCGTCCCGGCCGGTCGCCGCGCCGCCGCCGTCGGTCAAGGCGCCGCCCTCGGTTCCCGACGGCCCGCGCCGCTACGCCGACGTCGTCGCCGAACCGCACTTCG